>DATADQ010000001.1:0-6266 GCA_036258455.1 Nitrososphaeraceae archaeon
TGCAATTAGAACAACTGGTGGTCAGGAACACATTGTCGTAAATTTGGCACAAAATAGGATAAATTCAAAGAAAATTCCTGTGCGTTCTATATTGTTACTTGATAGTTTTAAGGGATACATAATTATTGAAGCTCCTAATTCGAATATTGCTTACGATGCTCTTATTGGGGTAAGACATGTCAAAGGACAGATTCGCGGAGAATTACCATACAAAGACATTGAAAACTATTTAGTGAAAAGACCAGTAGTATCGGAATTAAATATAGATGATACAGTCGAAGTTATTGCTGGGCCATTCAAATCTATGAAGGCCAAGATAACAAGGGTTGACTATGAAAAACAAGAGGCAACAGTATTATTGTTAGATTCCCCATATCAAATACCTGTAACAGTAGATGCTAATTATCTAAAAAAGGCAACATAGAAGCGGTACAAAAACTATTAAATTAAAGATCATAAATCTAAGACTGGTAAAATGGAACAAAAAAAATCTATCTCTGCTCTTGTAAGCGGTGGTGAAGCTAGCGCTGGACCTCCCCTTGGACCAGCTTTAGGACCGATGGGTATTAACGTATTGCAGGTAGTTAATACGATTAATGAAAAAACCCAAGACTTTCATGGAATGAAAGTGCCTGTAAAAGTGGAGGTTGATCCAGATACAAAAAAATTTAGCGTAGAAGTTGGCGTGCCTCCAACTACTGCTCTAATAGCAAAGGAATCTAATGTATCTAAAGGATCTGGTACAGCAGGAAAAGACTATGTCGGCAATATTTCCATGGAAGGAATAGTAAAAATAGCAAAAATGAAAATTGATATTTCATATGCAACTAGCCTAAAATCAAGTGTTAAGGAAATTATAGGCTCTTGTGTAAGTAGTGGCATTAAAGTAGAAAACAAGCCAGCAAAAGAAATCTACTCTGACCTGATGGCAGCAAAATTTGACCACCTACTAGTATAAATTTGAATATTGTTTTGAGTTGTCGAAAATTTAAAATATCCCAAAATTGGACTCTACATTAAATTTCAGGAGAAATGATAAAATAAATGTCAGTTCAACAAGGTTCAGCAGGTGGCATGCCTGTTTTAATATTGAAAGAAGGGGCAAGTCAGACCAAAGGACGTGATGCACAAAAGAATAATATCGCCGCTGCAAAATTGATTGCTGAAGTAGTAAGGAGCTCTTTGGGTCCACGAGGAATGGATAAAATGTTGGTGGATGGACTAGGAGATGTAACAATAACTAATGACGGTGCGACCATATTAAAAGAAATTGACGTTCAACATCCCGCTGCAAAGATGATGGTAGAAATAAGCAAGGCCACTGATAATGAAGTAGGCGATGGAACTTCATCTGTAGTAGTTTTAGCAGGTGCATTGATTGAAAAGGCCGAGGAATTAATCAACAAAGATGTTCATCCAACTATTATTGTTGATGGATATAGAAAGAGTGCACTAAAAAGCATTGAAATATTTAATCACATAGCACAAAAAATAGATGGAGGCAATAGATCTGAATTAATTAAAGTAGCAAGAACATCGATGCAAACTAAACTTGTGTCAAAAGACTCTATCGAATTATCAGAAGTGGTTGTGAATGCGGCTTTACAGGTTTCTGAACCAAATGAATCCAGTTATAGTGTAGATATTGATGATGTCAAAGTTGAAAAGAAAGCAGGCGGTTCATTACGAGATACCAAACTAATTAAAGGAATTGTACTTGATAAAGAAGTTGTTCACGGCGGAATGCCAAAGAGAGTTGAAAAGGCAAAAATTGCACTTGTCAATTCTGCTTTAGAAATAGAGAAAACTGAATTTGATGCTAAAATCAACATTAATTCACCAGATCAAATGAAGATGTTTCTTGAAGAAGAAAATAAAATGCTAAAAAGTATGGTAGACAAAATAATTTCGTCGGGTGCAAATGTTGCTATTTGTCAAAAAGGCATAGATGATGTTGCTCAACATTACTTGGCCAAATCCAACGTTTTGGCAGTTCGCAGAGTTAAAGAAAGTGATATGACCAAATTGTCCAGAGCAACAGGTGCTCGAATTGTTAATAATCTTGAGGACTTGAGCTCTAAAGATCTAGGTTTAGCAGATCTCGTAGAGGAGAGAAAGGTTGAAACCGATAAGTGGGTTTTCATTGAAGGATGTAAACATCCAAAGGCTGTTACTATTCTTATTAGAGGAGGTTCACAGAGGGTCGTTGATGAGGCCGAACGCTCAGTACATGATGCACTAATGGTTACTAAGGATGTCATGGAAAAACCCTCGATAGTTGCGGGTGGCGGATCACCAGAATCCTATGTTGCAGGAAAACTAAGAGAATGGTCTTCCACATTATCTGGAAGAGAACAATTAGCTGCAGATAAATTTGCAGAATCCCTTGAAGTTATTCCACTAGCGTTAGCAGAGAATGCTGGAATGGATCCAATAGATACACTCACAGAACTCCGTTCCAAACAAACGAAGGGATCCAAATGGAGTGGTATTGATGCAAGAGGTGGGAAGATTGTAGATATGTCCAAGCTTGATATTGTAGAACCACTTAGTGTTAAGGAACAAATTATTAAATCAGCAACGGAGGTTGCGTCCATGATTCTTAGAATAGATGATGTAATAGCTTCCAGCAAGTCTGGAGCTGGTGGTCCTCCTGGCGGAGGTATGCCTCCTGGCGGCATGGGAGAAATGTAAACAAAAAGAATCATTACCTTATTTTTTAAGCATTTTTTAACTCTAATTCAATAACATCTTTAACCCATTTACCCGTATACTTTATTTTTTGCAATCTCTTTAGATAATCATGCCAGGAAATTTTACCATATCGACTTTTCCATATCTCATAATGACCCTTTAAAGATTGTAACGCCTCATAATGATATTCACAATATTCTTGATGAGTCGCCTTCCTCGTACATAAAATGCATCTTGTTTCAATTTTTACCGTCATTAAGTTATATCAGATAATACCCACTTCATAGCAATTGCGTCATATGTATATAACATAAATTCTCTTTTTGTTTCGAGATTTTCGATTTGTGCATGAATTGCGTCTGTAATATGTTCTATTTTTTCAATTGCATGCTCAAACTGCGGACCAATTTCATTAGTTAACGAAAAGACCAACTTTGAATTTGCGTCTATTGATATTCCGCAAAAAGATAGTATTATTTTTAATCCTTTTCTGCCCCTCCTACGTTTCATTTCTTTAAATAGATGCTTAATTATCTGCCAATTATCAAAACCAAATGATTGGAAAAAATACTCATCATAAGGAACTGGGAACTCGATATTTAGTACACTTACGTATTCGGATTCCTCAACTAAAATATCTTTTTCATCAACCAAAGAAAATTTAGATAAGGTATTATAGATTACTTCTATTTCAAATGTGGATATTCCAAAGTATTCAAGTTTAATCATACTATTCAAGTTAGAGCAATTATTGCATTGCAAAGGATTAATATTTTGATTTAAATCAAGTTGATTATCGGTAGCTAATTTCGGTAGATTTTTAAGTCTACGCTAATAAAATTTCGTGGACGATTTGAACTCAATTAAGATTCTCGAAAGGGATAATAATCACATTGTTATTGAATTTAATGATATTCCAAGACAGTATGTCAATGCATTAAGAAGATTATCTATCAGTGAAGTCCCTACTTTTGCAATTGACGACGTTGTAATACTAGAAAACTCATCTGTTATGCATGATGAAGCTATCGCTCATAGACTAGGACTGATTCCATTGCGTACAGATCTTCAGAGATTTGTAATGCCACATCTTTGTGAATGTAAAAGTACCCTCGGGTGTTCAAATTGTAAAGTGCTATTAGTTTTAGATGCTGAATCTCAAGACAAGACTAAAGTTATTACTTCTGCAGATTTAATATCTGAAGACGAAGTTGTAGGACCTGTAAATAGTGAAATTCCAATAGTATCATTAGCTCCGGGTCAAAAATTAAAGTTCGAGGCATATGCAAGGTTAGGAACCGGAAAAAACCATGCAAAATGGCAACCAACCTCGGTGGCAGTAGTAAAAGATAGCAAGGAGGAAGATGATTCTATACTTGTCATTGAATCCAATGGCTCATTGACACCCCAAGAGATTGTGCTAGAAGCCGCCAAAATACTAGGCTCAAAGATCAAGGAATTTGATAGTGCGATTCAATCCCTATCATTACCAAAGAATGTTTAGGTATAGATTTATTTGGGGTTTAAGGATAGCGAGAATATTTCATGTTTCCTGATACTTTAGACAATACGATTTGGACTCTGAGGAATGCTTTAAAGAAAAATAAAGTTCCAATTTGGAAAGCTGTCATAAAACAGCTTTCTAGGTCGAGATCTAACAGAAGGGAAGTTAACATAGGTCAATTGGCACACGTTACTAAAGATAAAGAAGTTGTGATAGTACCAGGGAAGATACTGGGTTCTGGTGAAATAAGTCACAAGCTAACATTATGGTGTTTCACTATTTCAGAAGTAGCTACAAGAAAGATACTTGATGCTGGAGGAAAAATACTTCCTCTTGATAGCTTGATAAAGAAATACCCAGATGGTAAAGGGGTAAGAATAATTGGTTAAACAACTAGCTAAGCAAACACAAAAACCTAATCAGATTTTAACAATTGATGCAAAGGATTGTATTGCAGGAAGAATGTGTTCCCATATTTCGAAACTTTTACTTAAAGGCCATCATGTCAGAGTAGTAAATGCAGAAAAGTGCATGATCTCGGGTAATAGGTACATGACTATCAAAACATATAAAGAATTTCTAGAAATTGCATCTGCCACAAATCCCATACATGGACCATTTCATCCAAGAAAGCCTGATAAAATCCTCACAAGGATGGTTAGAGGTATGTTACCAAAGAGGAAATCTAGTGGAATAACCGCATTAAAGAGATTGAGAATCTATATCGCAATACCACCAGAACTGAAGGATGCAAAGCTAGAAACATTTGAAGATTCAAAAATTAGAAAACCTTCGTCATATTTTATAACTCTTGGTGAATTAGCAAGACAAATAGGTTGGAATGGGTTGGATACTTATGAATAAAATAGATCTTTATCCAGGCCAAAGGAAATCAAGTAGGGCTGTGGCAACAATATCAAAAGGAACGGGAAAAGTTAGAATAAATAACATACCAGCCGAATTGTTAAATTCCGAAGTAGCAAGGGAATTAGTACTTGTTCCCCTTAAATTGATAGGTGACTACAGGGATAAGGTAGATATTAGTGTCAAGGTGCGGGGAGGCGGTTTCATGGGACAAGCATTTGCAAGTACTGTTGCTATCTGTCGAGCACTAACGGGTGCCGGAAAGGGTGGAAGAGATCCAAAAGATCATCCATTTGCAAGAAGCATACGCACAGAAATTCGTAAAAGAATTACAGAATTTGATAGACACTTATTATCAGGTGACCCCAGACAAACAGAATCAAAGAAATTTGGTGGATCTGGAGCAAGACGTAGGAAACAAAAGTCGTACCGTTAGATTTTCTATTTTACTCATTTTATTTGTAACCAAATCTTCTACTCATTATTTATCAGTAATTTATGATCTATTGCCATAGATATTATTTTTTTACAACATCCTGACGATCTGGAGATATATAAAATTCCATTAATTTTTTATCATAGCAGATACCACAAATATATCCTGAAATCTTCCACTCTTCCATTGATTGGTACTTAAAGGTTAACTTGTTACCACACAGGACACATTTTAGATCATCTTTATTCATCAATATGAGTCCAATCTAGAGTAAATTAAAAGTTGTGAAAAAAGAATCAAACATGATAACCATTTGGCCAACCTGAATCTGCAAAATATTGTCAATAATATAACAAGCAATATTTTAAATTAGGATCTTAAAGTCACCATAAACATCACAATGAACGCTAAAGAATCATATTATAAAGTATTTGATCTTATTGAAAAGCATCATGAATGGTTTAAATCATCTATTCCTTTAATTGCAAGTGAAAATATTCCAAGTCCTGCTGTGAGAGAAGCTATAGTGTCAGACTTTGGAAATAGGTACGCAGAAGGCTGGCCTGGTGAAAGGGTCTACGCTGGATGTATTTACATTGATGAAGTAGAAATAATATGTAATGAATTAGCAAAAAAGGTATTCAAATCTGAATTTGCTGATTGTAGGGCTACTTCAGGTGTTGTTGCAAATCTTGCAATATATTCTGCTTTTTCTAGTCCTGGAGACTACATGCTAGCTGCATCTATTCCAAGTGGAGGACATATTTC
>DATADQ010000002.1:0-4712 GCA_036258455.1 Nitrososphaeraceae archaeon
CGCATCCACTTTCTAGCATTAGTGTTTATCTAGGTAAAAATGATGTCCAATATTTAGACAAGCTTGCGCCAGGTCAATCATTTTTCTTTTATCCTAAACCTGATACGGATTTAGAAACGATCAATATAACCACAAAAGAGGGGATTCATATAACTACGGATTATCGTACTCCACTGAAAGGAATTGGTTTACCAGGTAGTGGTAGATAATATCCGCATACGGGTTGAAGTGATATAAACCAGGTAGACCTACAAAAAGAATAGTAAAATATAGAGTACAATAAATCAGAATCATGGTTTTATTAACTCTAACGTGGGGTTGCATACCAGAATTAACTCCACATTGTATGGATATGACTAATTCATCCAGCGCGTATTTGGGAATTATCATCGGGGCAATAATTGGTGCAATCATTAGTTGGTGGATTTTCAATAGACAAAAGAAGACTTCTGATAAGCAGGATTACACTCTGAATCGTATTGAACAAATCGAAAACTATAATGAACAACTACTGGAGAAAATTAAACATCTCGAAGAACATAATAAACAACTACTGGAGAAAATATTGGATTTGAATAAAAAAATTGATTCTTTGCTTGAAGGTCAATGAAAAGCACTCATGCAATAATAAAATATGAAATCTAAATTTGTGTATTAATAATCATTACTATGTATTTCTTGATAAAGGTAATCAGATTAGTAACAAATTAACAAAATTTGATTTAGACTCTGGTTTTGTCTTGTCTTGTCTTCGACCAAATTGTGTTTTGATAGGAACTTATAGGCTGCTAAAACAAGGAACGGAATTATGAGAAAATCTATGCAACATAATTGTTTGTCACTAGCATCGTAGGTAATATTTGTGAAGAATTGCCGGTTAAGAATTTGATCTGATATGAGATTAGACTAAGACGCTCAACCGCACGTCCACAGCATGCCGTTGCACGACCCTAATCTAATTTTTCAAACTGATGAAAACTTTATTCATTATCTCAATACCATAAAATTGGCAGTTATTTCGATGTCAACTTTATTCAACACCGGCGGTAATATGCTTTAAATGCAGTAAATTTGTAACCTTGACAGAACAACCCCCTCCAGAGAAAAAATCATTAAAACAACAGTATGTTGCATTCCTTATAGCTTTTGGAGTAATTGGAATAGCAATTGGTTTTGTTATAGGTCAAGCCGTAAATAAATTGGTCACCGCATTTGTTAAAGATATTGTTGATCCCACTATTGGTCTGTTCTTACCTGGAAGTCTTGGGAACATGTCTGCAACTGTCATAGGTATACACGGTGGGCCGTCGGAATTCAAGTACGGTGATCTAATTTCAAACATCATAGATTTTTCCATTATTGCTTTACTTGTATTCCTCGCATACAAGATGCTATCAAAATACAAATTAATCGAAGACAAGACTAAACCAGAAGAGAAGAAGTAATCAACCGTGAAGATCGTTGCTTCTCTGCTTCAGTACAGAACTAGGTATATTTGTAATAAACATTCAATCATTAATTCGAACCCCATATCAATTTACTATTACTGGTATCAATAATATTTGGCTTCGGTGGTATCCAAGACTATAAAGGTCCTTCCACTTCTTTGAATTAAATATAAAGGTTAAGAAAAATTAATAAAAAAATATTGGGTCAATAAAAAAAGTTAGGAAATTCCCAAATTAGGGAATGACGATACAGCGATATTTAATTCGCCCTGAATTTTCCTGATCTTGTTTGCATACTCTGTCATTTTGGTATCGTCGCTTTGTACCTTTGCAATTCGATACCCTTTCCAAGCTTTTCTCAAAGCTCCCCAACTTTGTCCTACAGTATAATTTTGGTTATTTACTGGCTGACTTACTGTCAGTTCTCTTTCATGAATTGAGGCTAATGCCATGAACTTAAGAGAACAGAAATATACTTACAACGAATAGTTAGTTTTTTGAAATCATCTAGTAAAAATAATTAGAACATGAGTTGACCTCAAGTATATCAAAAACATCTCATATACCTAAATGTCTATTGAATACGTTGAATATTGATATTTATGGGATTAATAATTAAGTTTTTGTATAAATTATAGAAATCATTGTACTTTTTATTATTTTTTCAATATTTCATTAAACCTTTAAATAACTTCGTGGGGTTTATGGCTAGTTGAACAAAATTGTAAACAAAAAAAATCCTGATGATACGTTTACTTGTGCATTATGTGGTAAAACCATTGAAAAAAAGAACCCAATACAGGAGAGAATAGATGGGAATGAATATCTTTTTAACTCAGAAGAATGTATGAGCACGTTTAAAAAACTGGCGAACCTATACGGTGATGAATTTAGGGTCTCCATTTGTAATGATGATCAACACATTTCCAATCCTATTTTGGCCAGTCTTATGCTAAAGGAACGTGAATTTGGTAAAATGAAAAATAAGATGGATACAAATGAAAACGAAACTTTTGAAGTTCTTAAAGATCCAGTTCAAGTACAAGAGCTTGCTTTTAAGTTAGCATATTCATCAGAAAATGAAATTTTAGCATTATTCTCCACAGCTAATGCTTTCCACAGACAAGAACGTATGGGTATGATACCTAAATTACAGGAAATAAGAAAAAATAACGATAAATTAAGAGTAAAAATTCTTACTCCATTTGATGATGATATAAATATAATTTCAAAAAAATTAAGAGATGAAATGGATATTAAAATTATGAACCTTGGAGAAGCATCAAGAATTAGAGCTTCAATTTTACTAGTTGACAGGAAATTTGTATTGTATGTTGAATTAAAAGATGATACAAAGTATACCTCATATGAGGCTATTGGATTATCTTTATTTTCTTCGATCAGGTCAACTGTTATTTCTTATGTTACTATTTTTGAAACCATGTGGAAACAACAAGAACTATATCAACAATTATCCGGGATGAAGAAGCAAATAGAAACTTATGAACAAATTAATAAGCAATTAAATGATACAATAGTTGATTTAAAACACCGATTAAACTCCTAGTTGAATTATAGTAGCATATTTAAGCAACACGAAAGTTAGCAAATACTGTATTCTGCAAATATTAGCTATTAAAAAAGTTCAAGGCGAATTAGAATCTTCAAAATATTTCCAGTACTCAGTTTTTTGTCCACAGCTATCGCATACATATACTTCACACAATGTAGGTTTACTAGAGTTGGGTGTTACTTCAATTGTGTCTTCCAGATAAAAGGACTCTGAGGCACATTTTCTACACCAGTGACTGGAAGGTAATCCTGATGATTTTGTCTTTTTCTGTTCATAGAGGTTAAGAGAATTTGAAATAATCATCCCGGTAGAGTCAAGATCGATAAAACCAGAAACAAATGCAGTATTTACAGTTACTATCATAGGAAGTAGAAGGGCAATATTTTGCTCATGACTTTTATTTGTCATTGGATGATATAGAGCAAATATCATTAATAAGAATATCCATAGAAAAATGCCTCGTTTATGCCAAAAATCAGGAAATTTGTAGAAAATTCAAAATTAACAGCACTTACATCATGTTAGTTACCAAATTACAAAATTAGAAATATTTCAAATTTACCATGTCTACTAATTAGAAGATGTTTTGAAACACGGCTAAAAGAAATATTTTATTGGTTGTTTTGAACTAATTAGGTGAAAATACCTAAGTAGTTGAGTCACGTATAATATATTGGTGCAGCATGTTAGTAAAGGTAGATAAGATAATAGAAGGAAATAAAATCAAAGTTGTTGAACTTGATATTGATAATTATGGATCGGTCATACCTCTTAGAGAGTTAGAATTAAAGCTGCCTGAAGATGATTCGGTCATCAAAATTCTATCATCATCTGAATATGCAGCAATATTTACTGAAGGTGATATTGACGAAGGCGGTGAAACTATTATTTTAGCTAATAGTGTTTCACTCGATGAATTAAATGAGGAGAAAAAAAGGGCAATTGATACAATGAACAAGAAATAACAGAAGAATCACCTGCCAGATAGAATTTTCATAGTTAATATTGACAGATTTTTTGATTGTTTCAAATTTCTTGTTTTCCAGTAAGCATTTCATGACTGATATAGATTGAAAGATCACCTTTAAATTGTGAAATAAGAAATCCTTTTGTGTTGCAGTTGTTAAATATGGGCTTATGAAGAATCAGGAATTTCTCAAGAGGAAAGAGCTAGAAAATTTCCTTGTTCAAAGTGGAATAAGAATTGATGATTATCTTATTACTGCAATGGATGTGTCGTCCGAGATTCACGACGGCATTAAAAGAGAAGATAATAATTCACCTTTTCTTGAAACACACATATGGCCTGTGACAAGGGATGTGGTAAAACACTATCTCAGCGTTAATCGTAATATCACTAGTATCGAAATAGTTTCCTCGATTTTACATGATGTGATGGAAAATAATGACAGAATACTTGATTTGTATAAAACTAAAGAATATGGGTTTGACGCATATCTCAAGTATAGATTTGGTAACAGGGTCTATGAGATTTGTATGGATCTAAAGATAAAACCACTTGAAAACTTTTCTGGAGACGATGATGAACAAAGGCAATTGGCCAGATTCCATGATTACTGCAATCTATTAAGCTCTGCTGACTATGATATGAAAGTCATAAAATTGGTAGATAGAGAAAATAATATGAAATTCATAAGCAATATAAAGTTAGGTGGAAACCTAGTGAATAA
>DATADQ010000003.1:0-10399 GCA_036258455.1 Nitrososphaeraceae archaeon
TTTTTGGACATCAGTTGCTGTTATAATGTTTAATAGAAAAAGAGTATAGACTGCATATATGAAGGTCGGAATATTCTTACCACAAGTAGGCGAGCATGCTACAAGAGAAAATATTATTTACATTGCGAAGGAGGCGGAAAAGGAAGGCATAAATTCTGTTTGGGTATTAGAGCGACTTTTGTGGCCAGTCAAGCCCCAGTCACCATATCCTGGAACACCTGACGGCTCTCTTCCGGTTGAATACCAAAATGTACTTGACCCACTGGAGACGCTTACCTACTTGGCAGGCAATACAAATCAAATTTCTTTAGGAACTTGTATAATTGATATGCTGTTTCATAATCCAGTAGTATTGGCAAGACGATTTGCAACACTCGACATCCTGTCGCAGGGAAGGGCTATTGCTGGTCTAGGAATTGGATGGTCAAAAGATGAGTATGATGCTTCTAGTATACCTTACAAATACAGAGGAGAAAGGGCAAATGAATTTTTGCAATTGCTAAAACGAATTTGGACTGATGAGATCGTCGAATTTAAAGGTCACTTCTACTCGATCCCAGCTTCAAAAATTGGGCCTAAGCCTGTGCAGAAACCTCATCCCCCAATACTGCTTGGTGGATTCAGTCCAAAGACATTCTTACGAATAGTAAACTATGCAGATGGTTGGATACCTATTGCCGGATTTGGACCATTAAAACAACTTGAACAAGCTATAGACGGCTTAAGAGAAGGCGCAAGAAAAGCCGACAAAGACCCTTCAAAGATTCGCGTAGTTATGTTGACGTATCCAAATGTGCTAGACTCCTCCTCCTCTTCAAATCCCTCCTCAGAGCAACAGAGATTGCCCATGACCGGTACCACCGACCAAATCGGAACTGACATTGATCAAATCAAAGCGATGGGCGTAGAGCATATAATATTCGGCCATTTCTTATCTCCAATAGGCAAGGATATGAAGAAGATGATCGAGATAACAAAACAACTTGCTAGATTTGCTAAATAATGAAAACAGATTATTCGCGTTTGCATTTCTTATTCACGGTTTCCATAAGGCCATGGGCCCGAACAAATCGTGTTCGTGCGTGGACATCCTTTGTACATGGAAACACCTTGGCGATGAATATACATGTACAATTGTCCAATAGAAAATACTCCCTATAACATGTTTTTTTGGACGCCGCAGAAGCCAGAGAGAAATGGAAGAACTAAATTTACAGGTTCCTGCGGCGTTGCTCTTGGCAGCATTATAATAGTGAAACCCCTGCATATTTAGCGATACCGACCATGATCTATATGATAATAATGTTATCAAAATTGATCCCGTGTATGTCAATAACTCTATGACTTTTCTCTAAATTTTCGACACAAATGGTCTTGCACAATATGTCGATGAAATAATGGGAAATCTACTATGGATGGGATAGATAATTTAGAAGAGAATTTTTTAGTAATAGAGGAATCAATCAGGGGTGAGAGAAGAAAATTTCAGAAGATTAGGTTTAGGTATTACAATGCTGGAAGAAAAATTGGAAGAACTCAAGACACATTCACAGGAGATGGAACGGGATAAATCAAAGTTTGATCCAGATGTTTTGACAAATATCTCAAGTCGACTAATATCTGCTGCTTACGAATTAAGTCAATCATATGAAAATTATAAAAGCGCTAGACCTACCCACTAACATCATTCTCCAATAAAGACGGGAATAATTCAAATCTTAGTTATGGCTTGTCTAGATCACGTATATCAAAATCTTTGTATGGTGAAAACGAAGATGATGGCGAATCACTTCTCTATTATTATTTTTGTACCTTACTTTTCCTTTAATCTGATAGAGATCGTTGTTTCATCATATTCTGTTATGGTATCTATGTGGTCTTGCAGCAGTTCAAAAAAGTGTATCGTAATAGACTTATCAAATACATCTATCCTCCGTGTGTCAAATCCTATGCAAATGTTAATTGGTCCGACTCATATTTAGTGACAGTGAAAATGAACTATATGATCTATTTCAGGATGTTATTTTATCTGGCATTCATGATGCCCTTTATTTCCCTTGCTAACTGATTGAATAAATCTCCCCAAGGGGAGTAATGCTTTTTATGTTTTAGCGGATAAATCGGTTATGAATACTGAGAAACAGAGTGAGATTGGAAGCCAGATCCGAGTGGACATATATAAAATACCCAAAAAGAATCATGATGCATTGGTGGAGACTGAAAATCAGTTTGTTGAAACCTTTAGAAAGCAAGGATGTTTCTATCAGAGTTTTCAACTCAGCAATAACCAAAAACAAGAGGGCTTTACTAGTATGAGTGATACTATCTCGGCCAATCAAGATGAGGAAGTATGGATGGACGTGGAAGCCTACACAGACCGCACGCACATGGATAATGTTATTTCGAAGGTTATGGGGGATGAAAGGGCACTTTCAATTATGAAACGGTTCCTAGATCTCCTTAGTCCTGGATTTAGTCCTATCAGAGCAGAGTTCAGACGCCTTGCTGGTTAGTCGAAAACGAAATTATCTAACTATGACATCATATGTTACCTACCTACGATATATCAGAATACACGCTGATCATGAACTAACTGTTGCATGAAGTCCTGAAACTACCTATTATGATAACCAAATCTAGACGTCAAACTCCTCTGGCTTCCTTCATTGCGAAAAGAACAAAAATACCAGGGCTTTATTGTACTTTACATATTTTATTGAATCCAGTGTGCCTGATATTTGATATTTGTTAGCTACAGGAAGGCATAGCTGTCAGAGTCAAAAATATGTTTTATTTGGTAGGTATAGTAATAAATATTATTATAAATATTTTAGATATCTCCTTACTGGTTCTAGCCTGCAACTTACCAAGACTTCACCTACTAACCATATCCTCACGTACTAATTTATAACATTTCCATTTTATAGTTAATATAATTATGCAAGGTAAAAAGGTTCCGCCTATTACAGGTAGCTCAAGTTGCATAGGATTTGGTGATGATGCGAAGTCTATTATGGGAATCAGAAAAAATTACTCGGACAGGGAATTTGAAAACTGGAAGTATGAAGTTATCCTACAGGAAGAAGGCCTTGTAAGAGTACTTTGGTGGCTGGATCAATATGATCAAGATAAGAGGTGTAGCCGTGCTTCTAGCAGTTGTGGCAGTATCAAGTCTGTTGACATCAGCTCTGATAGATCCTATATCTCAAGTGTTTAGTTTGTTTGTTGGAATGGGTCTTCCAGATTCAATTATCAATAGTTATGCAAGTGCTCAAAATATCACAAGCAATGGCAATAGTATGATAATTGAAGAAGGAAAGTACATCATAAAGGATATTACTTTTCCATGCTCAGATGTCAAATGCAGTGGCTGGTTGTCCTATTTGCGGTAAGACGATGCCGACTTTCAAAGTAATCTTTATCTCAAATTCATTACGATTCCTATACTTCGTAGGCCCCTAAATCGAGCCAGCTACGAAATGTATTGTCATATTCATCATGGCGGCGGACCCAGAATTGAGGGAAGGCGTGACCGGCCTCATCTCGGCCTTTGGGAACTAGGTCAAGGTAGTTGTATGCAGCATTTAACATATCGATGCCACGCGAATAGGTTGAATAAGTGTGAAAAACGCGGCCTCCAGAGTCCTTGAAAAATACACTGACTCCTTGTAGCTCCGGGCTAGGCGAGGCTTGAGCAATATAATTATAGTATGCTTGATTCTTGGCTAACTCTTCCTGTGTGAAAGACACGTGGTAGTCATAATTGAAATCTGTATCGTAAGAAGAGAACCATTTGAAATCCCAACCCATACGTTTTTGGTATTCCGCCAGCTTATTGTATGGAGCCCGAGAGACAGCAATCATGGTTACATCTCTGTGGTTCAGGTGGACAATAATTGCATTGAAATTGTCCGCCCAAAAAGAACAATGTGGACATCCTTCGTCCCAGCTAGGGTCAAACATAAAGTGGTAGACTATTAGTTGGCTTCTTCCATCAAAAAGTTCTGAAAGAGTCTGTTTCCCACCCTTTCCCTCAAAGACATATTCCTTACTGACGGCTACCCACGGCAGATCGCGTTGCTGCTGGCTAAGTTGATCCCGCAGAGCAGTGAATTCCTTTTCCTTCTTGAGAAGTGCCTTGCGAGCCTCGATCCATTCCTCATCTGAAACAATCTTATTCATGGCCGTTGTAACCATGAAATAATAAAAAGCATTCCGCCCCTTGGGGAGGCTTATTTGTAAGAAATGAAATAGTTATGCCTTATAACTTATTTTCATAATGTATGATCGAATACAGCTCATTAGTTGATATCCGGTCGTGTCGAGGACATATCCATTGACATCATCATGTCTCTGTCATCACCGCTGCTGCTGATGCTGATACCCATTGAATCAGATGACATAGATATAGCCCAGGTCAAAGAAAGTATTCCTAATGTTATAAAACCTATACCTGTGATTCTACCAATCCAAAGCCCACCTCTAGTCCAAATCTTTTCAGCAAATATAATAGAAGCAAATAATCCCATCCAGAAGAAATTCATCCATCCTAACGCTATCATAAGTAGAAAATAAGGCCAACAACAACCAAGGCAATAAAAACCGTGGTACATTCCCATCTTCAATGCTTCTGTTCTGCCGTTTTGCCGTCGTCTCATAAGGAGGATGAGAGGAAATTTACAGTATCCAAGGCAGCTACTTTTTAATAAGCTGAATTGATATGTGCCGGCTACAATCAATACAATTCCATAAATAATATTAGCTGACACCAGCTGTTGTTGCTGGCTATCATTTCGTCCTAACTGCGGAAGCAGTGTATCAAAGAAATATGACCAGCCAACCAGTAGAACCACCCCTATCAGAGCCCAAATAGCAAGATACGCTGACACGAAGAGAATGATATCAACTGGTTTTGATAGCAACGTACTCCTCAATCTTTGAATAACATTACTCTTGCTTCCACCTTCTTCTGCAGGATATCCTATGCCATCGTTGCTGCTTCTGTGATTCCTCATTTGACTATTAGTATTGCTATTACCTGGATTATTACTGGCAGCATTATTTGTGTTAATAAGACGATTGAAAGCAAGGATCATCGGTACTATGGCAGGGAACATCATAGCAGCCATTCCTGCTGTCCATATTACCACAAACAAAGATAAGGCCGCGGGATTGTGGTAAAATGTCATCATGGATAACATCATTGAATCATATTGCCATATCGAAACTAACCATGTCAACAAAGAAATCGATGTTACGATTGCAATGATTACGAGAGTTGAGGTGCTCATATCATCGTATCTTATTTTTTTCGAGCTAGAATTTGATACCGCTGTCTATTTACTTATCTAAATTCTGCATTATCATCACAATTCACCATGCATAGACGCAATTTACTTTCCCATGGGAATTGTGACCCGCATCGTAGTCTCGTCACGTCAGGGTTATTCATTAAAGAACTTTGCAAGCTCATTGATAAGAAAATCTGGCTGCTCATCAGGAATCCAATGCCCAGAAAGAGGAACTATCACACCACGCACGTCTGTGGCCAGTAATTTCATAGAATCAAATACCGCATTGCCAAAGCTGTACTCTCCTCCAAGTGTTAATACAGGCATAGGAAGTTTAACTTTGGCTAGCTCTTTATTCTGTTCTTCACTTATTGGGAAAGCTCTGTAATATTCAAAGCCGGCACGCATCCCACCTGGGGCGGAATAATGGCTAACATATTCGTTGATATCCTCTTCCGTTATCGCAGATGGATTATACGCAAGTCGATAAAACCAGGAAAGATATTCTCGTTCTTTTCCAGCGGTGAGCATTTCAGGTATATCGGGTGCCTGATGGAAACTAAACCACCACAGGCGGTCTTCAGCTCCTGCGGGGAAAAATCCCATCACAGGCGCCTCCAAAATCACTAATTTACTCACATTGCTGGGATGAGCCGCAGCGTATGAATAAGCTGTCTGCACTCCTACGTCGTGTGCCACCAAGTAAATATTGTTGAATCCAAGTTTAGATAAAAGCTGGTAGATATCCTCTGCGGTGGTATTGCCGTCATATCCAGAAGCAGGCTTTGAAGAATCTCCAAGTCCCCGAAGGTCAGGCGCAATGACAGTATAATTTTTAGCCAACGCAGGCATAACATGTCGCCATTCATACCATGTTTCTGGCCAGCCGTGCAATAAAACTACAGGATCTCCTTTACCGCCCATCACATAATGCAACTGAATACCATTGACAGATGCCGTATGATGAGAAAACGTCATGTTATCGATCTCAAAAGATAGATCTTTAATAGAGTTTTTAATATCAAATGCCGTTTGATTAGATGGAGACTGTTGCTGTTGCTGTTGCTCCTGAGCCATGATTTGTTGCTGTAGGTTTAGTACAGATAGAGCAGCGGCAAGAATTATCACAGTTAAGGTTGCGATGACGTTTATCTTTACGTAAGATATAGCTTGGTTCAATCTGAGATCTTCCCTCCGGTCAAATTTAACACCGCCCCTGTCATCCCCCTAGATAAGTCAGATGCCGCAAACACGAGCGCGTTGGCAAGATCCGTCAGCGTCGTTAATCTCTTCGTATGAGTCATGTTCTCGATGAATCCTTGAAGCTGCTGGCGAGTCATACCTGAGGCCTGTGCATGAAGACCAAATGAGACGGTGATGGTCTCAGTTTCAGGTAAACCAGTGGTTCGAACACATACTGTACGGACACCTGACGGTGCAAGTTCCATTGAAAGATTTCTTGATAAACTTTCCATCGAGGCCCATGCTGGCGACATTCCGCCCATTAGGGGCGCAGCGAGACGGGCCGGGTCTGGCGTATGGAAAAGGATAACTCCAGATTTTCTTCGGATCATGAATCTCGCGGCAGCTTTGGCCGTTATGAATTGTGCTTTAGAATAGGTCGATACGGGAAAAAGAAAACGTTCAGTTGAAAGTTCTGCGAGCGGAGTTCCCTCGATTCCCTGCAGAGGAATTCCTATTGCATTAAATGAAATATCGATGTGTCCGGTCTTCTCAAAAGCCCTTTCTAATTGGTGATTAACTGCCTGTTCATCTAGTGCATCGACTTCGGCTACCTCAGCACTCAAACCGGCAGAAGAAATTTCCTCTGCTACTCTATTGAGTTTTGACGTTGACCGACCGGTGAGAAAAACACTTGCACCTTCTCGTGCAAACGCCTGAGCGGCGGTCGATCCTACTGCGCCTGCTGCGCCATAGATTACTGCTACTTTATCTTTGAGCAATTTATTCCCGAGAAGTGCTTTGCGAGTCTCAACCCGTTCCTCATCTGAAATAAACTTATTCATATTCGTTGTAACTATGAAATAATAAAAAGGATTCCGCCCCTTAGGGAGGTTTATTTATAAGACACGAAATAGCTGTGTAATCTGCCTCCCAAACCAAGACGAAATAAGTTGGAGTTGTATAATGATATACTCAAAGCAATTGGTGACGAAATAACAAACGATGATAATAGCGTGGTATTACCTACTCGGGTACAGCTTCGCTGTAATCTTGCATACGATAAGCTCACTAGATGTTTGGATGAGTTGGAGAACAGGAAAATGATACAACAAAGCCCGCTTTTGATAACTGAAAAAGGCAGGGACTTTCTTCATGACTATGATAGGATATTTGTACTTGAGATGGGTATTAAATATTTAGATATACCATCTGATGGATTGAAAGGGGTTTAAATAAATAAAAATATGGATACTAAAAACAAGAACGAATTAAAAAATTATCGTCCGATGAAATTTGTTGATCAAATGAAAAGCAACAAACACGTTCTTCTTTTGTACGACAATCAAAGATATGCATACTGGATAATAAGTAGATATTTTCGAAACGGGTTTGCAAAAGGGGAATCATGTATTTTCTATGCGTCTGACCGATCAGAAATAATTGAAAAACGGCTATCCGCTGCGGGTATTGAAATAAAACCGAGAAAACAGAAAAACCTATTACGGATTTATGAAATAGAAAGATTAGACGGTAGTAATAGGCATGAAGTACCTCATATTATTGATCAGATAAAAGATGAATCCAAAAAAAGCATGAAGCCCCCATACAGATTTGTTGGTGGAGCATTAACCGATATAGAAACAAAAGATGGAATGAAATTTTGCATTTTACTAGAAAAAACTGGGAACCAACATTTTGATGAGTTTAATTACTCTCAAATATGTTGTTACGATATCTCTAAAATTGAGCCTACAAGAAAACATGAATGGATTAGTTCACTTTTGAGATATCATCACTATGTTATTTATGCCTCAAAGCCAAATAAGGCAGTGGCATTTGAACCTTCTTTACTTGAGCGAGACGATAATAGTAAAACATCACAATGACAATTTTGAGTAGTATTCCGTAGACTGCAAGGCAACTATACGATTGCTCGTCTTGCTATATTGCCTTAGATAGAGATTGAATGACGTGTCTAAATTGATGTTACCAAAGCTTTTGAAGATGGATAGATCCATTTAGATAACAGACGTGTAATGCGGGGCATCAGAACATAAGTCATCAAGAAAATTTCGATGGATATTGTCACAAAAAGCCGTATGTATGACGGAACTCCCACTGCAACTATACCGACAATTTGACCAATCGAGATTACAAGCCCAAATACAATAGCTATTGTCACTAGTGCCATTCTAAGACGAGACGGCTGTGGAACTACGGCTCCCTTTGGCGGTGAAAACCAAAATTCTAGGCCGGTATATTTTCTCCAGGCAGCATCTGCCTCAACATAATCCACCACCTCGCGCAGATACCTAGACCGTAATTCTGATTCTTCAAATTTACGCAAATTATCGACAGTGTCAAATCTAAAAATACTTGTATATTCAGTCGATCCAGGCGGCGGCCTCTGGATCGTTGCACCAATATATCCTTTCATAGACTTTGACTCATTCAGAAGCCTTCTAAGCCAATCTTCATATTGCGATTCACGGCCCCGTTTGACTTTACGAGTAACGACCACGGTGACGGTTTCATCGACGTTATTCATTAAAGACTCTTACAATTTTTATAGAAATTCATTTACCAAGAGAATCAATAACAAGTTTGGCGACCTCGGCTCCAGAATGTTGCTGTTGGCCAGTTATAAGATTGCCCTCTTTTATTGCAAAAGGTTCAAACGCGGCAGCCTTATGGAACTCAGCACCCAGTTTCTTGGCTTCGTCCTCGATTCTAAATGGCATCATTTTCTTCCCAATAGTCTTGTCACCAAAGTCCTCTTCTTCATCTGTAAAACCTGTTATTTTCTTGCCTTCTACTAGAGGTTTTCCATTCTTATCTTTAAGATAGAGAAGCAAAGATGTACCATGACATAATGCTGCTGAAACCTTTCCCTCATTATAGAATTCTAAGAAAGCATTTTGAAGGCCAGTTTCATCCCTAAATGTAAACATTGGACCTTGACCACCAACGACCACGATGGCATCAAAATCATTTGATGATAAATCGCTTACTTTGGTAGTATTATCAAGAAGACTTGTAAATTTTTTATCATTAAGGTATCCCAGACTTATTGTGTCATCCTTTGAATACCCGCTTGGGTCCCGCGGATCGCTCAAAGCGTCAACCACCACTCTTCCACCCTTGGGGCTTGCAATACTAACATCATATCCATTTTCTCTGAATATTTTGTATGCATGTATCAATTCAGCTGCCCAGAAACCTACCGGCCAGCCTGTAGTAGTGGAGACTGCAGGATTTGACGCCACCATTAATATTCTCATTTCTTACCCTCCGTATGCGTTCATAGAAGATGCTATCTTATTAAGACTACGAGAGCGATCGCGACTAATGTAACTAGCGCACCTAGCCTCATATAATCTCCAAGAGCACTTCCCTCAACGGTTTTCTCCGAGAAGTAGTTATAACACCTTTCCTCCCATTGGGAAATAATGGTTGAAGTTGGTATAGCCGAATATTTCGGGATGGCAGAGGCAATTGGAATTATTGCAGCAGTGTTTGTGGTTATGTACTACTCTAGGAAACAGATGCAGGTTCTGTCAGTAGACATCGAAACGAAAGTTCTTAATGACCTAGACGAAAAAATGCATGCCGCAGGTGAAATGATGGTACATAGACCCGAGCTGGTCAAAATCTTAAACAAGAACCAATCTAATCAGTCCCCAGAACTTGTATTTGCATATTATGTTTTGTACATGTGTGCTCATGCCTTTCATATGCGCCAGCGTAATGTGCTTAGTAACAATGAATGGGAAGGGTGGTTGCAATGGATAAAGGCTGCTTTTGGCCAAGGTGCAATAAGTGATTATTGGAAAGAAAGCATCCAGCCTGAGAAATGGTTCGATCCTGCATTCAGAGAATTCATCAACAAAGAAGTGATCAAGAATTATTAAAACTCTCCCCAT
>DATADQ010000004.1:0-6901 GCA_036258455.1 Nitrososphaeraceae archaeon
AAAATAATAATATATTATATAACCCTTAATACAAATAATATTGATTCTTTTGACTCGAAATAATTTTCCCATGAAAGATTGGCATATTAAACATATGGAAAACACAGTCATAAAACACGTCAAGGGACTATCTCCAGATGCGACTCGATATCAAAAAAAGATGCATTATAAATATGGAGGTATAGTAAAGATATTACGATACATTGAATACGATAAAAAACACGGAGTAACGAACGATGATATTACTGCAATATTAGGAAAACTTCGTTCAGACCCTTCATATGAAGAGATCCGAAGTAATGAGGGATCCCTTGATAGATTAAAGGAAATTGAATCGTCAATTGTGAATACGCCTGCAACGAAGATTCTGACTAAATAGTTAATTTAGTTGCATTAGTATGAATGATTTTCGACTTTGTGTCCATGCAAAGCTTTCCATGTCGTAAATGAAGCGTTGCATTTTTCGCAACTATACTTTATTTTTCTGCCATAGACAAACTTGTTTATGTCAATTGATTCATGATCATCTTTATAGTCATGCGACAAATTAAAGCGCATAATTCTTCGGGATACTCTAACCAATGGCAACCGTTAATTGTTCATAAAAGCAAACTAATTTAAACTAATAACACACCAGGGATCACTTCTAATTTCTTTAAGAGCTTCACATTTTCATGATTATCACGTAACAGATGATTAGCTAATATGATCAAAATCCCTTAATGCCTTGTGCAACAAGAACAGAATAACATCCAAGTCCGCATTGTTCACATATTGGCTTTAGTCCTTTTGTGTCAGAACTACCAATGCAACATGGTTGCTTGATTCTGCCTTTATGATCCAATGAAAGTATAGCCCATGAAGGACATTGGATTGGTGTTGTTCCATTGCCCCCCCAGTTTCCCTTCATTAGTGAAATTTGCTTCTCAGTGTTTACTATATAATTTGGATATTTTTTTCTGAGGGAGATTATACGATCTACCACTTCATTTCTTGTTTCTCCAAATGGTAACCATAATGGATCATCTTTTATAAATGGAGTATGGAACTGAAAGCCAATCTTATTGATTTTATCCTTCCATTCTTCGGCTAGGTTTGTGACTGTATGATAATTCCATGAATTAATAGTCATTGTTATCCAGATATCTTTCCAAGCTGGCTTTCCTCTTCGTGAGGGTCCAGATATATATTCCAGAATGGTATTACGCGTCTTTTGATATGAACCTTGACCTCTTATGCTATCATGCACCTTTTCGGTCCCGTCTAGTGATACCCAGTAAAAATATAGATTCTCAAACCGTTTTAGAGGAAAAGTGCCGTTTGTTACTACACAAACCCTGCCTGGCATTTCTTGGCAGAATACATCAATTACTTCAGGGCGCATGGTTGGCTCGCCACCCACCAAAGTAACACCGAACAGACGTTGTTTTTTGAAGCTATTCCTTATTATTGTTCTCCAATCTTCTGCGCTTAGTTCATCGTTTTCATCTTCCCGATTGAGCCACCAATAACAATGAGAACAATGTAAGTTGCATACGTTGATTATGTCTGCCGAACCATACAACAACCTTTTCTTATGAAATAATTTAATATCAATAATGTTGCCAAAAAATGTCAAATAAAAAGGAAATTCACGTATTAGATCGGTTATACCGCGTCCGTAAACGAGATCTACCATATTTTTACATATTATTTATGATAATTAAAGTTATTGTAATTGACATCATACAAAGAAAAGAGGCCTGTTTGAAAGATTCATCTTTGAGTAACGCCTTGATATCATATTAGGCAAAAAATGGTTCAATTACAGTAAGATCAAAAAATGATTTGAAATACCGGAAAATCAAGAGTTATATTAAGATAATCCATAAAGAACCAAGATTTGTTGAATGTTGGTGTTATTATAAAACTAGAACCTGATTTTTCAGAAGGTAATGTCAGTTATAATTCGGATGGAACGCTAAATAGAGCAGAGACAAAAAATATTTTGGGTCCACACAGCGCAATAGCATGCAATGCTGCATTTTACTGCAAGGTAAAATACGGTGCACATGTTTCTATCGGTACAATGGGACCAGCCATTGCAGAATCCGCTCTCAAGCAAGCCCAAGTGTTGACTGATGCTGAAGAACTCAATTTATATAGCGATAGATTGTTTGCGGGGGCAGATACCCTTGCGACAGCTGAAGTACTAAAAAACGGAATAGAAAAAATGCTTGGAGATAATAAGATGGATATTGTACTTTCTGGACATCGAGCATCCGATGGAGAGACAGGACAGACGGGGCCCCAGACTGCATGGAAGTTGGGATATACTTTCCTTGGGAATGTCATAGATTTTGATATTGATTTAGACAGGAAAGTGGTAATTGCAAAGAGACTGATTTCTCTTCAAGGAATGGATACTATTATTGAAGAAATAGAGTCGCTACTACCTGTCTTCATAACTATTGATCCCTCTTATAGGTCAATTTTCAATACGGTATCGCAAAGATTAATAGCAAATAAGTTTAGCAAGGAAGGGAAAAAACATTCAGAAGAATATAAACAATTTTTAACAACATTCGACTGTAAAAAATTAGAACTAGACCCAAAACTCGTAGGACTCCCGGGTTCTCCTACTATAGTGTATAGAGTAGAAAAAATTCCCAAGGCAAAAACAAGCCGTAAAACTGAATTCATAGATCCATCTAATCCAAATGATTTAACACCAGTAACAGGAAAAATAATTCAAATCCTAAGAGGTAAGTGAAAAATGTCAAAATCGACTGGTCAAGATAGTAGATCAATCACCGTTGAAAAATATAGACATATTTACGTAATAATTGAGCATTTTGAAGGACAAGTAGTACCTGTAAGTTTGGAGATGCTAGGCGAAGCGAGAAGATTGATGGATGATTTCAACCAAAGATACAACTCAACAGAAAAGGTCGTAGCAGTATTGCTTGGTAGTAATGTTAGAAAAATATGTGATGAATTAGTAACATATGGAGCAGATTCAGTTATATATGCTAATCATGAGGAACTAAGATATCCTCGAAATGATATCGATACTAGAGTAATAGTTCAGATTGCAAAAGATGCAAAAATCATGAAGGATATATCGCCTGAATACGAAAACACATTTGTAAAACCAAGATACATGTTCTTTGCGGCAGATAATATTGGAAGACATCTATCTTCTACTGTATTAGCAGAGCTTGAATCAGGTCTTGCATCGGATATAAATAAGCTAGTCATAAGTGATCTCGATATTAGACATGAGCATAAAACAAAAGGTCAGACCATAAAATACGAAAAAATTCTAGAGATGTATCGTCCAGATTTTTCTGGTTTTTTATGGACAACAATACTATGCCTTGATAACAGAAATCCAGAAATTCTCAGAGAATATCACCCACAGGGATGCAGCATTATACCAGGGGTATTTAAGCCGATAGAAAAGGATGATTTAAGGAAAGGCACAATTGTAGAATATTCCCCTAAAATAGACCAAAATCTAAAAATTAAGATATTGAATAGAAGGACTGTTAAGAGAACAATTGATTACGAAACTTGCAAGATAATAGTGAGCTTTGGACGCGGAATTAAAGATAATCCAGAACAAAATATCAAGCTAGTTGAAGAATTTGCGGGACTACTTGATGCAGAAATAGGCATAACTTTGCCGTTATCAAAAAAACCATATCAATTGAGCCAAAGTATGGACTCAAAGTATATGATTTCAGATAGAGTCATTGGCACAAGTGGAAGTAAGGTTATGCCAACTCTTTACGTTGCTGTAGGATTAAGTGGAGCTATACAACACGTCGCTGGAATGAAAGACTCTGAAATGGTAATATCCATAAATACCGATGAAAAATCCCCAATTGTAGACGAATCAGATATTTTCATAAAGGGAAGAATGGAGGAAGTCATTCCGATACTCATTGACCAAATAAAAAGGCAAATGTCGGCTATTTCTATAAGGAGTAACTAAATTTGGAACAATTTGATGTGGCGATAATAGGGGGAGGATCAGCCGGACTATCGGCATTAAAAGAATTATCTGATCTCAATAAAAGTGCGATATTGATTGAAGCCGGTAATCGGATAGGCATCAAAAATGTGTCGGGTGGTATTTTGTATTCTAAACATGATCCTCATGGAAGGATATATAACATTGAGGATGTTTTTGGCCCAGATTTTGCAACCAGCGCACCAATAGAGAGATTGATAAAGAAATATTTTCTGCATTCCGCTTTCAAAAATAAAATTTTTACAATGGATTTGACTCCACTTCATGAATACAAAACAAATTTTGGATATTCTGTTCTTTTGAATAGATTAAACCCCTGGCTTGCAGAACGAGCTTCTGAATCGGCAGAAAAACAAGGTGGGGGGATTATTACTGGGGTGCACGTTTCAGATATACAATGGATAGATGACAAGACTATTGTCAGGTCCGACGAATTAGAAGAATTTCAGGTAAAATCAATAATTGCAGCTGATGGAATAAATTCGGAGCTAGCCGAAATAACAGGTGCTAGGGATAAGTTCAAACCAGAAGATGTTTACTTTGGTGTTAAAGTCATCATAAAATTACCTGAAGATATTATTGAAGAGAGGTTTCATCTAAATTCTTCAGAAGGCTCAGCGCATCTTTTTGCGGGCGATATCACATTGAATCATATTGGTGGTGGATTTCTTTATACAAATCGCGAAACATTATCACTTGGAGCAGTCTATCACTATGATTCGCTCCTCTCTAGCCCCGTAACTCCAGCACAACTCATCGATGAATTAATCAAAAATCCTCTAATTAGTGAATATATCAAAGATGAAGTCCCATTAAGAAAGGAGAAAAATGATCTTTCAAAAGAAGATCAACTGAAGATGCAGCTTAGCGTTAGTAAACTAATAAAAACATACGATGAGTTAAGATACAAATATTTTTCCAAAAATAATGTAGAATTAGTAGAGTCTGGAAAGTTCAAAAATATAGAAGATATTAAATCAAAAATTGATAGTATTAAACAAGACCTAATTGAAAGATATGGAATAGAATTTGTTAATAATTATGTGGAGCTTGAATATAGCGCAAAACTAATCCCTGATGGCAAAAGATGCATGATGAAAAAACCCTTTTATAAAAATATTTTATTTATCGGAGATGCTGCTGGTCGTGGAATCTTTTTGGGTCCAAAAATAGAAGGACTCAATGTGGGTATTGATGATGCAGTCAGAGCTTCAATAGCAATTTCGCGATCTATAGAAAATAACAATTTTGATTCAGATTACATGGGAAATTACTACGAATCACTAGTTAACAAGAGTCCCTATACCACAGAAATGATCAAAATTGATGAAGAGTATTTAACCTTGTTTCTTAATATAGTAAGAGACATTCCCATAGATTCTGTTGATCCTCGATTTGGTTTTGGTCTTCGACTTATGAAAAATAAAAGGTTGAGGGGAATTGCCCTTCGACTGGCAAATCTTTTGGGATATGCTAAAGTTTTACCAATTATAGAATCAGAAAAAACATACGTTCATATACCAATCCTATTGGCAAACAGTCTGGGAAGTATTGTCAATTCTTCGTATGTACCGGTAATTCCCACTTTATCAGAGAGAATTGCAAAATTGCAATACAATGACGATAGCGAATCACATATCATTGTTGAGAACAAAAGAAGCGAATTAATGAGAAAACTTATCTTACTATGTCCTACGAATTGTTATAGTCTTGAAGGAACAGATGTAGTGCTACAACATGAAGGGTGTGTAGAATGTGGAACTTGCTCTATTGGGACTAGATGGAGACATCCAAAAGGTGAAAAAGGAATAATGTACAGATATGGATAGATAATCTATGATTTCCACTTTATTGAACAGCCAATTGATGGATCAAAATCTTTTTCTATTAATTCTCCATCCAATATTTTCCTGATGTTATTTTCCATTACATTAACTTGTGGAGTCATCTCTGGTTCCATTGCATCATTTATTTTTCCATGAAACACAAGCCGTCTTTTTTGATCAAACAAAAATGGATCCGGTGTACAAACTGCTCCATATGATCTTGCAATTTGTTGTGTGTCATCTATAAGATATGGAAAATTCAAATTATTTTCTTTGGAAAACCTAACCATGTTCTCAAACCCTTCCTCTTGGTAAGTTGGATCATTACTATTTATCCCAACAATTTGTAATTCTGACTGTGTAAACTTGCTCTGTAGAGTAACTAAATCACCTATACGAGCTTTAACATAAGGACAATGATTGCAAATAAAGACTATCAAGAGGCATTTACTTCTAAAAACCTCATGGGAATGGAATTTGTTATCTGTTCCCATTAATCTGAATGAGGGAGCGGTGTTATTTTTTTTTAGGGTTTGACTCGACAGTGTTTTTACCATATGGATATTTACTAGATATCACTAATAAATTATACAATTTTATCGTAATGGTAAAAAAATAAAAAATACAACATGAACCAAAAATAAGTACAAAATTAGAGGGTTTTTCTGCTAGTTCAATTCATTTACCTCGTAATAGATTTTACTGTTAAAATTTATGGTAATTTCTTCTATTACATATTTATAATATTTTGAACAGATTTATGTTGTATGCATATCTTATGTCGAACGACAATAGATAAATATTAATACAATAGCATTTGTTTGAAAATTATTTGGAGGCTGAAAAGGAGATTAATCATACCAAAGACGAAATTTCGTTTGAAAAAATTTTAGTTATAGGCCTGGGTCAATTGGGGCTCCCGGTCGCGAAATATGTTAAAGAAAAGGGATTTGATGTTTATGGTTATGACAACAATCAACATGTCATGAATAATGCTGAAAAGCAATATGGTATAAAGAAACTGGAGAATTTCAGGGACGTTGATGTCTTTATGATA
>DATADQ010000005.1:0-13000 GCA_036258455.1 Nitrososphaeraceae archaeon
ATGGAATGACGTTGGTGGTTGTCAGGATATGTACTGTAGAGATATTCATTCATTAGTCTATGATGCCGCTACATCTAGAAATCCATACAATGGTGAAGTGATTCCTTTGAGAAATGAATGGACGAATATTACTACAATGGGACCAGAAAAGAGACTCGCTGTAGATAATGACTCTTTGACATGGAATCCATCTAACCAAAGATGGGAGGAGGTTGGAAGGAATACATCCAAAAGTAAGGTTAACCTTCATATGGTATATTCAAACTGGCAAAATGGTCAGCCTATGAACAAGGCTGATCTAATTTATCCGCTTTACTTTCTATATGAGTGGTCATCCAAGATTAATTCAAGTGATCTTACATATGACCCGGAGTACGCCACACTGGCCCAAGTTGCATTAAAATATCTTCGTGGCACTAAATTTCTAAATGATAGTAATGTCGTATCATTCGTTGACTATTGGCATTTTGATAAGAAGGAAATTGCTGAATTTGCTTCGGTTTGGGCAACATCTCCTTGGGAAATTAATGCTGCAATAGAGAGATTGGTAAAAAACGGAAACTTTGCGTATTCACGATCAGAAGCAACTGTCAAGAACATTGAATGGTTATCTTTGATAATACCCAGTCATGCACAGGCTATTAGGCAAGAACTGGAAAAAATGAAAACAGAACGATTCGTACCTGCCCCATTAAAGGGTATAGTTACTGTTGATGAAGCTATAAGGAGATATGACGCAGGTATAAAATGGATAACAGAACATAACCACGCAATAATTGGTAATGGACCTTATGAAATTAAAAACTACAATCCAACAGGGAGAGTAATATCCCTAACGGCATTTAAAGATAATTCTTATCCATTTGCAAAAGGATACTGGTCTATTTATGAAACTGCAAAATTAGCGAAATTTGAAAAGGTTCAACAACCAAAAGTAGTTACAAGGGGTTTACCAGTAGCTATTTCAGGTAATGTAACTATTGGTGGTAACTATGACAGTAATGCAACTTTAACATATTTTATCTTTGATAAGGATAATTATCTCATAACACAAGGAGAGGGTAAATGGATCGATGATAAGGGCAATTTCATGATTCAGATTAATGGTAGCTCTACTAAAGCAATGTCTATTGGACCAAATGAATTTGAATTATTTGTAAAGAGCAATTATGCTCTAAGACCTGATATCTATAGTGGTATTTTTATAACTGCGCCAAACCCTATAGTCAAAAACTAACTTATTAACTTAAATCGAATTTGTTTGGAGTGCAAAGAAGTAGATCTGGGTATGGCCTTCAGAAGATGAGTTGATTGAAGATGATGCATTTATTAAGATATATTGATAACATAATAAAGTAAAAGCAATTGGGACTAGGAAGAACCTTACTATTTCGTTCATTTAATATGTTTTTAGTATTGTTTGCAACCTTGTTTATCACCGTGATTCTACTAGGTTCCACTTTCGATAAACTACAGAAAGAGGCTATACGCAATCAGGTGATAGATGAAGTAAATCAAGGAACACTTAAATTTGAAAGCTCCGCTGAAAGATCATCTTACATAAATAACCAAATCCAGTTTAGATCTAAAACCTCTGGCTTGGATCAAGATTCGTTGAACCCCTCGATATTAATTCACAGAGTTATTAGTGTAATGACCTTTGATTTGGGAAAATCTCATTTTTTTACAACCGATTATGGGTCATCTAATGTAAGGGATATTATATTCGAAAAAGTTCCAAAAACTCTCTTGTTGTTTACTACAGCAACAATATGCGCTTTTGTTATTGGTATTTTTCTTGGTACATATGTCGCAGGTAAAGAAGGATCCTGGTCAGACAAATTCAATTCAATATTTGCAATATTTAGTAACAGCTTTCCATCATGGTGGATAGCAATGTTAATGATCCTAATCTTTGCCTTCGCATTACATATATTCCCAGCTCGGGCAACACCTCTCTCTTCGCCTTCTGACCCTACCTATGTTCTTGATCTGCTATATCATATGGCCTTGCCACTAATTACATTGATTATTGTTTCATTTGGTGGAGTGGCGTATATTGTGAGATATTTCTTGATAAATATCTTGAATGAAGATTTTATTCATGCAAAAAGAACAATGGGGATTTCCAGACGAAAAATTTTATATTCACACGCGTTGAGAAATGCCGGACCCCCAATTGCTACTGCTATAGGATTAGCTTTGGCGGCTTCTTTTGGAGGTGCAATTATACTAGAGGCCGTTTTTGATTGGCCCGGCATGGGAAAACTCTATTATGATGCAATAGGACAGTTTGATGTTCCAATTATAATTGGCCTCACTTTTATCTCCACAGTAATTTTTTTGGTAACAATATTCATTACCGACATTTCTTATACTCTATTGGACCCTAGGGTAAAAGGTAACTAATTTATTGCAAAAAAAATTATTCTTAGGACTATTAAGATCTGGTCGTGGTATTGTTGGAGTATCAATTATTGGTTTTCTATTGTTATTGAGTGCAGTCGCACCATTAATCATCCCAATTGAAACCTATTTTTTGTGGAATGATCCAGATTATTGGATTAATAATCCAAAAACAGCGGCTCCTTCTTGGACTAATTTTTTTGGACCCAAAGAATTTGAGCATCTATCGTTAGATAAGAACGACGCAAAAGTTATTTCAGAATCATCAGAAGGGATTAGAGTAGATAACTATAGATTTGAAATCAATATGCAAGCCGATAGCTTTCCTGATGACATTATGTTTCTTTACTCTGCAAAATATGGTGATATTCCTCCCGTTTTGCAAATTGACATTAACAGACCTGACAACAAAACTTTTACTGTTTATTATTCATCATTACCCCCAGCAGGTAACATGAATACTACTTTTTCAGACAGGATTTTTTCTACAAACGAAAATATCAAAGGGGCTTTAAATCAATATCAAAGCTCGTTTAATTATTCAATATCTGGTCTCGAACCACAAGTCATAATATTTTCAGATACCAATAAACCAAATGTCCTTAAAGGAGCATATCAAATATCCGAAAGGTTTTTTTTATTTGATAATAACAGTAGTGTGGAAGATGCTGGCTTAATTCTTGGAGGTAAAGTATTTGGCATCATAGGAACTGATGACCTGAGAAGAGATCTTGCTGTTGGGATCGTATGGGGTATTCCCATAGCATTATTCATAGGACTGACTGTTTCAATATTTTCAATATCTATTGGACTTGTTTATGGTGTAGTAGCTGGATATAGAGGAAAGAGAACTGATGAAACAATGATGCGAGTCAATGATATATTTTATGCGTTGCCAACCTTGCCGCTCCTTATTCTTCTGTCGATTACTTATGGGCGTAACATCTTTCTAATAATTGGATTTTTACTAATTTTTAGCTGGATGGGAACTGCAAAAGTAATTAGAAGTATTGCATTACAGACGCGCAATTTTCAGTATGTGGAGGCAGCTAAACTAATGGGCCAGTCAGATTTAAGGGTAATTTTCAAACACATAATTCCACAACTACTTCCACTGACATTTGCAAGTATAGCAATCGCTGTGCCTGCAGCAATACTTACCGAAGCCGCATTGAGTTTTATCGGTTTAGGTGATCCGTCATTACCTACTTGGGGACAAATACTCCATGATTCAAACACCGCAGATGCCGCGTCACGGGGTATATGGTGGTGGATTGTTCCTCCTGGACTTATGATAGCATTGACCGCCCTGGCATTTTTCTTGATTGGTAATACACTGGACGCTATTGCAAATCCACTAAGAAACAAGAATAAAAAAGCTTAGAACTATTTGAATCTCAGTCTGATTAGTCGATGGCACTGTTGCCTTGAATTACATAAAAATTTATACTGATTATTTCCAAAAGAATTTTAATCATTTTTCTTTGCTTCTATAAAATCCACAAAGTAAAAGAGGTAGGACCTCTCATTTATTTTCATTATCCATGGGATATATGACTCTTCATTATTTATTTTGTATCCAAATTTTTCTAATTTTTTCCTGATTTGGCTCGAATCAAATTTATCTTTACCATTATAGTCGACAAAATGGTAAGGATCAATTAATATCAATTTTCCATTCTTTTTGATAGAATTATTTACGGAAATAATTAATTTGTTGAAATCTAACCTATCAATAACATTTAAGGCAACTATACTATGAAAGAATTTTGATTTAAATGGAAGATTTGTAGCATCTGCTACTATAAATTCCATGTTATTTCTTTTTCTATTGTGCATTATTTTTCTAGCCTCTAATATGAACGAGAATGAAAGATCTATTCCAAAGACATATGATAACTTTTTCGACAATTCAATGGTGCTTGAACCTATAGAACAACCAATGTCCAATCCAATTCCATTCAAATTTAGGTCTTCGTCTGTCAACATCTTGTATATGTGATCAGGTTTTATTTGCTTCTTCAATAGAGACAATAATCTATCATCCGAAGGGTAACCATTATGAGTGTTCAGGTAAACGTTATACCAAATACCGTTCTCTTCGTAGCGATCATTATATGTATGATCATGAATTTTTGCTCCTTCTGATTTAAGAAACGACTTAATTTGAGATGATTTAGAATTTACTTTCCACTTACCAAATGTAATAATTCTTTGACATGCATATTTATGAAAATTTTCCAATAATATTGGAACACCTTGAATTATGGGATATTTCGACTTACAAATTTTACAACTGAGAAATCCTTCTATGCATTCATCTTCCGTTCCTAGAAATGATTCCAGGTTTAATCGTGCCTTTTTGCATGAATTATTTACACAGCGTAAATATGTAACAATTTTTTTTATCATAAATTATTACTCTAATTGTGTAAAAACAAGATTAATACCAATCATTGCAATAATAAACAATTCAATGAATGAACCTTTTGTTTCATGGCTTGGTATATGAAAGAGTGTATTTTCATTCAATTGTTGTTCATTTAGGTTAATATTGAATACATTTTTTCATATGATGACGCAATGTTTCTCCTGTTGGTATAATTTTTCTTTATCTTATTAATTCTTTTTTCAAGCTCAACTTTATTTTTGGTTAACGTGGAGAATAATTTAATTGATTCCTCATTAAATTTTTTTAGATATTTTAATAATTCCTTGTTATCTGCCAATAGTGATGATATAAGTGACGAATTGTCCGTTAATATACTTTCAAATAGCAATGCTTGAAGATAAAAAGTAGGTCCAGAGAATTTCTTTAAAAACATAATATTTTCATTGCTTAGAGTGACGCCTAATAACAAATTAACGTAATAAACCATCCCGAGAATTACAGCCATTAATGAATCATGATATTTTGGACTTTTGATTACTATTGTTTTCGCTTCATTGAATAAAGATTTTATTAATTTTTGCTCTTTCCTCTTGTTCCTAACCGGTATTATCAGTATTTTTGTATCACGTAGCTTCTTAGCTCCTGGACCAAACATTGGATGAATTGAGAGGGGTACCAAATGATCTGGAATTTTCAACAAATAATCAAAGATATCGGTCTTGAGTGATGTTATCTCCACTATACGAGCACCTTTTTTCATTATAGGTATGCACTTATTAACGACGGCAATTGTTAACCTAATTGGTACACATACAATTACGATGTCCGCTTTTCTAACACATGTCTCCAAGGATTTGCAGACAGTTATGTTGTAGGGATATTTTTTTAAATCTAAATTGATTTTTCTCTTATCGTACAATGATACATTAAAGTTATTTTTTTTTGAAAAATAGTTGCAGAACCAGAGACCCATTTTACCCACACCTACTATCGCTACGGATGTAACCATTGTATCACGCATTCGTAATTTTTTTTAGTAATTTTAATCCATCATTTAGCAATTTCGTTGGTTGACAAGCTGATATTCTTATGAAATCAAAATATGTTTCTCCAAAACCAATTCCAGGAGCTACGGCGACCCCCTCGTTCAATAGGTTGAATACTATCTTCTTCACATCTATGCTATTGTTAAATCTTACAAAATAGTACATACCTCCATCTGGATTAACGAATTCGCAAGGTAAATTTTCTAATTGACTTTTTATGAAATCTAGCCGTTTCTTCATCAAAGCCGTATTCTTGGTAACATTACTATTCATTGCTGCAATAGCGGTATACTGCATGGGTTCTGCAACACTCGTTATCGCTATTGCTTGAATTTTTGATATTCTATCTATTATATCCTTTGAACTTATTGCATACCCAACTCTAAAGCCTGTCATAGCATGACTCTTTGAAAATGAAGATACCATTATACTCTTATCATATCCAAACTCTAAAATGCTCTTATACGGGATATAGGAATACATTGAGTATACTTCGTCACTAAGTACAAATATCTCATTTTTTCTAGCCATTTTGAGGATTGCGTCAATCTCTCTTTCTCTAACTATTTTTCCTGTTGGATTGTTAGGAGAATTTAGAACTATCATTTTAGTATTCGAAGTAATCATCTGCTCTAGTTGATCCAGATCGAGATCCCAATTTTGTTCTACATTAGTCCTGATTGCCTTAACCTTTACACCAATAAAATTTGCACAATCTCTGTAAGCAGGCCACGCCGGTTCAGAAATGATTAGTTCATCACCAATTGATACGTTAGATACCATTGCACTAAATACTGCAAACCGTGCCCCAGGAGTAATTATTACATTTTCTTCCTTTACTGATCTTTCTTGTGCTATTAAGTTTCTTAGCATAGGAACTCCGTTAGTCTGAGTGTAGTGAATTCTTTTTTTCTCGAAAGTTTTCAGTAATTCATGTTTGACACTAACTGGAGGCATATAATCAGGTTCGCCAACTTCCAAATGAATTATTTTCTTACCCTCCGACTCGAGTTGTTTTGCTTTCAAGAACATGGCCATGTGATCCAACTTTGCTTCTTTTTTTGAGGTTTTTGCTTTTTGAATATTTATTGACTCTAAAAATAATAAATTCAATAATCTACCTATAAACTCATTGTTTAAGCCGATTTGTGTTCCCAATTCGTGAACATATCTTGCAATATCTTGTTCAACAGAAATGTCTTCTATTTTCATCATAAGATTATCCTTGATATTTCCAATTTCACTTGCAATACTCATCCTTTTTTGCACAAGTCTTATTATATCTGCAGTCACAAGTCGCATGTCATCGCGTAATTTTTCTAGTTTGAGCTCGTTTTCATTGCTCATTTTTTTCTATCGCCTAGCACTGGTGGAACAAGAGCCCATCTAATCGCGTGGTCAGCCAAAATCAAAGATACTAGTGACTCAACCACAGGTACAGCTCGAGGAACAACACAGGGGTCGTGCCTTCCAGGAACAACAATTTCACGCTCAGAATTTGAAACTAGATCAACTGTTTTTTGTATTTTTGCAATAGATGATGCTGGTTTAAATCCAATTCGGATTACTAATGGCATTCCATTAGTTAAGCCTCCCAAAATTCCTCCAGAATTGTTTGTCTTCGTTATAATCTTATTGTCCACAGAGATTGCATACTCATCATTATTTTCAGAACCTTTTAGCTTAGTTCCCGAAAAACCAGATCCGAATTCTATAGCCTTTACGGATGGAATACTAAATAATGCTTTACTAAGATCAGATTCCATGGAGGAGAATATCGGTTCTCCTAATCCTACTGGCAATCCTACGGATATACATTCAACAATTCCTCCTAGTGAATCGCCATTTTTCCTCGCATCAATAATATTGGATTTCATTTTTTCGGCAATTTCAGGACGGGGACATCGGACATCATTTGTATACCTATTTTGTTTTGCTTCTTCATATGGTAAAGAATTGCAACTAATTTGACCTATCTGAATAGTATAGGCGATAGTTTCTATTCCTAATGAGTACTTCAAGAGCTTTTGCGCAATTGCCCCGCCCATGACCATAGTTGCAGTTAATCTTCCAGAAAATCTCCCGCTTCCTCTATAATCGGCAAATCCGCCATATTTTATGAAAGATGGATAATCTGCATGACCAGGTCGTGGGCTATTCTTAATTACTTCGTACGGTCTAGAATCTGAATCCTTATTCCATATTATTGCACATATAGGAGCTGAAGTTGTATAACCATTGAAAATTCCTGACAAAATTTCAACTTTATCTTCTTCCTTTCTCTGCGTTGTAATTATTGATTGTCCGGGTTTACGTTTATCTAATTCAGTCTGAAGATCTGATTCAGAGAGTGGAAGTCCGGAAGGGCAGCCGTCTAGGACCATCCCAATACATCTTCCATGGCTTTCCCCAAAACTAGTTAAGGTGAGTTTCTCCCCCAAGATATTGCCAGTCATTTTATTGATATTGATACCATTTGTGTGTCATATATATTGCCTTTATGTTAATTAGTTATACATTCAAAAATTACAAAGGATGAAATAAAAGCAAAACTAACATAATTTTGCACCAATTCTTTTCATGTCTTGCACAAATGAAGGGTAAGAAACATCAACTGATTCCACTCCATCTACAACAGATTTTTCTGTCATCATGGCCGCTATTACGAAGCTCATGAAAAGCCTATGATCATTGTGGGAATCAAGCACGGCATTCTTTAGTTTTTTTGGTGAGATTATCCTAATTTCATCGGGTAATAGCTTCGTATTAACTCCAAGCTTTCTTAATTCAGATGCAATTATTCTTAATCTATCTGTTTCTTTGTAACGTGTGTGAGAGACTCCATATATCCTTACAGGATTTTTCGACTTTAAAGACAAAATAGCGACAACAGGAAGCAAGTCTGGCGTATCTGAAAGGTCAAATTCTCCTCCATCAAGTTCTTCGGTTCCTATAGTCTTCACGGTACCTTTTTTCTTATTTATACTAATTACCGCACCGATTTTCTTCAGAATTTCAAGAATTTTTGAATCACCTTGCGGTAACGAAAAATCTAGATTACCAACAGTTATCTGATTACCTACAAGCGTACCTGCAGAGAACAACAACGCTGCTGTAGAAAAATCTCCTGGTATAGTAAACTTAGTAGGCACATATCCATTATTGAATATATGATATCTTCTATAATCTCTAGAATGCTTTATATCTGCACCAAATTTACACATGACATTAATCGTGGATTCTATATAGGATTTTGAGACTTGCTTTCCGACTACACTAAGAGAAATTTCCGATTCAGCACAAACTCCTGCAATTAGGATTCCTGAAATAAACTGACTTGATATGGAGCCATCAATATTAACCTGTTTTCCACTAATTCCTCGTCCCTGTACAATAATAGGGGCTCTATCATTTTCTCGGGCAGAGAAACTATTAATGCCAAGTTGTTTCAAGGCTAATAATAGTGGTCGCATTGGTCTTTTTCTTATACTATCATCTCCTGTGATTACAACATATCCTCCTTTTACCAACGATGAAATAGCAGTAACGAAACGCATCGTTGTTCCAGAGTTCTCTACATTGATAACATTATCAGGAACTTTTAGATTATCATTTCCAGAAATAATTAATTCCTTACCTCTTCTTCTTATTTTTATTCCGAATGCTCTACATGCGTCAATTGTTGCAATAGTATCCCTTGAAATAAGAGGATTAATAATATGTGAATTCCCATTTGCCAAAGAAGAAATGAAAACTGCTCTGTGAGTATAGCTTTTACTAGGCGGACATGAAACGTTACCATTTAATAGAGATCTTGCTACAAATATTTTAGCCAACTTGTCTCACTGTTGATGCTTTCTGATTGTTTGTTCGCGAAACTATAACCCTCCCATCTAAATTGGATAAAATTGATTTAATTTTTTGGACTTTCTCTTCATCTACTACCGCAGCAATCGCGGGACCGTTTCCTGATATGCTCGCTGCCAAGGCACCATTTTCTAGACATATTCTCGTAATATTATAACTATTTGAAATCAAGGAGGATGTCAAAACTCCGTTTAGTGTCATTGCTTTCCAATATTGTCCCGAATAAGCCAATTGAAAGGCTTCAAGATAAATATCCGAGAGCAATTTGAGTCTGGTAACATCTCCCCTTTTTTTGTTATTTGGCAAATATATCACAGCGTTTATGTCAGTTGGTGAATCTTCTCTTTTCAAGATTTTTCTCTTATAGTTATTTGTGGTAACAAACCCTCCGTAATAACACGCAGTTGAGTCATCATATGCACCAGTGATCGTAGTTTTTGCATACAAAGATGCATTTATGGCACTATTTAGGACAAAATCATCATTGATGTCCTTATCCAAAAGTGATTTACATGCAAGAGCAACTGCATTTGATACTGCACTTGAACTTTTTAATCCTATGCCTGAGGGTATCTCTGAATTGATATTAATTAATAATTGATTATTGTTGAGATATTTTGATGGAAGTATATCATAAATTATCTTTTTTATCATGACACTTCCTCCGCCTTTTTGAAAAATTATTCCACATCCTTTTTTTGAATTTATTTCAACTTTGACCTTAAGAGAAATTCCCATCGCAGAACCAAATCCAGTTGCAACAGCATTTACAACCGAGATGGCACCATGAACAATTGATGTTACCTTTATATTCATGCAGGTTCTCCAAACATACCAAATAACGCTTTTTTCATAGACTCTATCGGGGGATCCATTTGAAGCCATATTTTGAAGGATTCAGTTGCCTGTTCAAGTAACATTTCATAACCATAGACTATTTCAGCACCAACAGTTTTTGCATTTTCTAGTAAATCGGTAATTATTGGTTTGTATACAATATCATATACTATGGCATCTTTTCTTATACTGGTGGACTTTATCAAACTCTTTTCATTATTCATACCAAGGGAGGTAGTGTTTATAATGAGATTGCACTTGGAAGCAATGTTCTGAATGTCATTATTGGGAATAATAGTAGCATCTAGTCCCAATGTTTTGACCATATTTGATAACTTTACTGATCGGTCAGTATTCCTGTTAAAAATATTTATATTTGCAATTCCTTTTTCGCCTGACAAAGCGGCGACGACCGCTCTAGCTGCACCTCCTGCTCCTAAAATAAATATCTCAAATCCGTTAAAATCGATTTCTCGATTATGTAATGGTTTGATGAATCCTTTTATATCTGTATTATATGAGCAAAATTTCCCATCTTCATTATTCACTGTATTTGCTGCTCCTACCAACTGAACAGTTTTATCATGGCGGTCAACATAATCCAGAACCTTAATCTTATGCGGCATGGTTACGTTAAAGCCACCAATGTTTATAGCTCGTAAAGAATCCAGAGAATTTTTCAATTGGCTTTGTTGAACCCTGAATGCAATATAGCTACAATTTAATCCCAATGTATTAAAAGCAGCGTTATGAATTGCAGGAGATAATGAATGGTCAATGGGATCCCCAATTATGCAGTATGTTTTAAACTCTTTACTCATTTATTTTTCAGATTCTTATCAATCCTATCGTATATTTTTTTCATTATGCCAATGTCAAGTTGTCCTGGAGCCAGGGCATTATCTAAAGAGGCATAGGTAAACGGTGAATTTCCATACAGAGTGCATAATAATCTTGATGAAATCCCATGTTCTCCCATAGCAAAAGCGATTAAATTTGCATTAATATTGTTATCATAAAGTGAAAGTACTCTAAAATTATCTTTCGAATTTCTAGCCGTGGTAACCAATTTGACATAGTTACTATATTTACTCATATCTGCAAATTTTCTTAAAAGTGATGATACATTTGGTGTTTTACTAAAGTCATGAAATGATACGAGAATTGGGATTTTACTATCCTTTACAAATTTCCTCAAATCCGTATCTTTTTTTATGATTGCGATATCTATATCCAGTAACATTGGTTTCGTTCTTCCCATTTTCTTCAATAGTGAAATTTGTTCTCTATGGTCTCCATCATAAAATCCACCCTCATCCTTTGATCTCAAAGTAAAAATTGCTCTATTTTTTATCTTACTAGATATCTCTAGGGCGGAGTCCATATCATTGTATATGATATAATCAAATCTAATTTCTACATAATCAGCTCCTCTCTGGAAGGCCATGTTGATCATAGTTGGTAACTTATCAACCGAATCTGTTGCAAGAGAAACACAAACTTTGAATTTATTCGCAAACAATACTATCAGTTTCTTTGGAGTTAAAAAATTAACAAACCTTCATCAAACTCTTTAGCACGATAAATTTCTTTAAATTCCAAAAGTTCTTTTTCAGGATATTCTTCCATCTCAAATTCCTCTCTTATTATTTCAGATTCTAAAATTTCTCTTTGAGATTTTACTGCCAGATAATTTAGTACTGCCATTGATTTTGCACCAGTAAACATTCCCACGAGGTCTTTTAATATTATAAAGTCAGCTGAGCTGTTTGGACCTCCGACTCCAGCAACGATTCCCAAAGAGGTATTTATTCTGTCACCAAAGCCAAATACAAAATCTCTTATATGATTAAATTCTTTGATGTGTGGTTCAAGATGCTCGAGGTTATTCAACACGAATACTTCGCAGGTCCGGTAATTTAACAATAACATACAAAACATATTCATCGGTATAAAATGTTCCATTTATTTCAATTTTGGCACGACATTATCATAATCTAGTGTATCCCGCGGGCAGGATTTACTCCAGATGAGCATGAAATCAAATCTGTTTGAGCCTGCGACTCTTCGGTCGCTGCAAATGTTAGCCCGATAGGCTGTTTCACGAGTTTAGCAATATTTGCCAACTACTACAGCCGAAAGCTCTACCAGGCTGAGCTACCGCGGGATATTTTTGGTAATGAATTCTGGTTATATAAAATAATTGAATATCATCATCAACATAAGATTCCCTACCGAAAACAATCATGCGTTAGTCGATATGTATTGAAGGTATACTCTCGATATCATCAAAATGATTAATTATATGAAAAAATATACTGACCTTAATGAAAGATTACGATCATCAGATAATATGGTTAGACTATTTTAACAAAAATTTGTCAAGAAAAAAAGGCCGAAAGGTAGGAAAAAATATTTCTGTTTATGATCCTACAATGCAAGAGCTGATAGG
>DATADQ010000006.1:0-18516 GCA_036258455.1 Nitrososphaeraceae archaeon
AAAGTATCCGTCGTGTAAGGATTGCTGGAAGGAATGGACAACATCTGGAGTTATGGTAATTAATGAAATGCATTTAGACATGTCATTACCAGAGCACAGGAAAGCACTAAGAAAATATGAAAGAGCATTCTTTGGTTTGGATAAGGTAGAGGAATTGAAAAAGAATCCCGAAAATCCCGAAAATGCCGGAACTCCCTAATTGATATTACTTTTAGACATTATAGAACGCATTAAATTAATGGAACATAATAGAAAAAAATGAAAGGAAACTTGAAGTAATTATTGCGCTTCCTTTAAATCCTTTAAGTTCATTAACTGTTGCAGTGTATACAATGCGTCTAGGTTCTTAACAGCCTCCTTTGGGTCTTGCATTGCTTTGATTTTTCCAATGGCTTCCTTCACGTCTGGACTTTGTTCTATATCCTTCAAAGTTGGATTGGTTTCTTTCAAGACCACAATCCATCTATCGACGTCTACTCCCTGAGTCTGCATTGCCTGAGTCTGGTTTCCCTGAGTCTGATTCTCTTGAGCATATGCCGTCCTAAAAGAGGGAGTCGCAAGGAGCGCTGCTGATAACAATACGCTGGCTAACACGGCTAGAATTCCTATTTTTTGATACATTAATATCAATTAGGACTTTAGACTATAAAAGTGAGCTCAATATTTACTTTCACCTAGGTATTTCATCAATTCTTCACTAAACACGCTTCTAAGTTATTGCTTCTTTGATAACACTAAAAGACGACATAAATTAAAAAAATAAGAGACAGTCTAGACTAATCAGATTTCTCTTCTTTTACTTCAACGTCGTCTTCAATGATATTCCCGTCTTTGTCTCTCTTGACTTCACGTTTTTCTTCTGTCTTTTCTTCGCTCATTGTAGGTTATAATTGATAGGACAAAATTGTTTATAACGACTTAGCCGACTCTACAGTGCCGATAACAAGCATCAGATGCTATCTTAAATTGAATATTACTTTAGCGAGATTTTTCGGAATATTTTTCAATACATGTTCCCGATTAGGTATAAGAAATAACGCCTCTTTAAGACAAACCATCAGTTTATTCCTTTCATTTTCTTCAAGTGAAAAAAATGTATTTAATATCAATTTTGGGTCTATTTTATTAAAAAGTTTTACACTATCAAATATCAGAAGATAGGAATACAATATCTCAGTAAGTTCATCAGGTTCAATTTCTGAGATCGCCTTCATCCAGGTTCTCGTTAATTTAAACAGCTTGTCTTGATCGATCAAGTTGATAGAATTTAAACTCCTGACAATGGACTCTTTTTTTTCAGATTCCGTCATTTCTAGTAATTCCCTTGTTTTAGTTCTGCAAATTGACAATTTCAGAAAATCTGGAAGGTTTGCTATGATGAGAAGCAAATTTTCGATGTCTTTGTCACTGGAATTGGAATCCATATTTGGATATCAGGTATCCATTTTATAATTAACATATTTAATTTGTTATTTCTAATTAAGGATTCATGATGAGATCATATACCTCATGTTTTTTGATCTGTTCAGGTTGCTAGTTTTATCAATTCGGGTTTGACTTAAATGATTTGGAACGATCACTCATAATGATAATGATTACAATAAGTCAAGTTATGAATAAACCATACTTAAGTGCAAACAAGATACAAATGAATTGTCAAAAATAATTTTAGGAAAACGAGATGGTCAAAAATCCTCTTATAGCTAGAATGGTATATTATTATTATTATTGAATTCTAAATTGTCAGAACTGAGTGAAATAAGAAGAGTCTTTGAGGGGCTGTATACTCTGTATGAAATTCATCTTTCAAAGGTTCACCCCAAACTTATTCATGATTTGATGATGCGAAAACGCAATAACCCAGACAAGGATCCTTTTTACTTGATAGAAGTTTTTACAAAGCCAGAAGTAAATTCTGAAGAAATGCGAGCTTACATCATTAGCAAGACTGGAATGAATCCGACAATACACGATAACGGAACCCATTACGCCTTCAACAACAAATTAACATTAGAATTTCTCAAGGAGCTTTCAGACTTGAAGGACGTTATTGCTGTTTATGGTGATTACATGGGAGCTGTTACTGGCGTAGGGGCATCCCATGATCACAGAGAACATGAGCACGGATGGATTAAGGAAGACTAGATCTGAATCAATTATCTTAGTCAAAATAGCCAAAAAAACAAGGTAAAGCTAACTCTTGACTATGATTGAATTAAATTTAGAGCTTTAGCTATAATATTCTGATGATCTGCTTGTACTTCTGTGGTAACTAGGAGCAAATGATCGTTGTCCAGAGGAGCAGTAATGCGTTTTATCTTCTCATACTCTGCCATGGCATACTTTCCTTTGCCCACTTTTGATGCTAGGGAATTACGTAATCCCCATCTGGCAAGTGCTTGCAAATTTGATCTCTTCGTCTCTTCGGCGGTTAGCAAATTCGCCAGTCCTTCACGTTGACCTCCGAATTTTATCTCGCCTGTCTCGTCGCATACACCTGCAAAACGGATTTTTGGATCCAGTTCTAATATCTCTTTACACAACCTTTCATAATCCATTTAAAATCATTATTTCAAATCAACTATATAAAATTGTGTCAAAGTGTGATAATGCAACAGAAATATGTATTTTTGGCCGAACCAGATGAGACCAAAATGTCACTCTAAAATCTAAATTGATCCGTATAATATTTTGGCTTGTCTATGGTTGTCATCCAACTTGCTTATCCTTATATTTACATGTAATTCAATTGAATTTGAAAATGACCTGTAAAATAATAGTAGGGGGTTTTTATGGCGACGAAGGAAAAGGAAAGATAATTGCTTATTTATCGATCAAAGATAACCCAAAAATTGCTGTAAGAGGAGGAGTTGGAGCAAATGCAGGCCACACGTTTGTTTACAATAATCAAACTTTCAAGGTCCGTATGTTGCCAAGTGCAGTTTTGAACCCTGAAACCAAACTCTTGATTGGAGCTGGAGTCCTTGTGACGCCAGGAATCTTGTTGGATGAATCGCGGAGGTATAATGCGGAAAAAAGAACAGTAATAGACAGTCATTGCGGAATTATTGATAAATCCCACATAGAGCGCGATATGGAAGATGAACACCTAAAGAAAATTATTGGTACTACCGGGAGTGGTACGGGTCCAGCAAATTCTGATCGTGCTTTAAGAATCCTGAACCTGGCCAAAGACGTAAATGAATTAAAGAGTTATCTTGGAAATGTTTCAGATATTGTTAATGAATCGATTGACGAAAGCCACTCGGTAATCATAGAAGGAACACAAGGAACTTTTCTCTCCTTGTATCATGGTAACTATCCATTTGTAACTTCTAAAGATGTTACTGCATCTGGAATATGCGCTGATATTGGCATAGGACCAAAGAAGGTTGACGATGTCATCCTTGTCTTTAAGGCGTATGTCACCCGTGTAGGCGGTGGACCACTAGAAAATGAAATAACCGTTGACGAAGCTAGTAAATTGGGTTGGTTGGAATATGGAAGTGTAACCGGTAGACAAAGAAGGGCTTCCCCGTTTAATATGGAATTGGCAAAGAAATCGGTAATGATAAACAGTGCAAACCAAATAGCTGTTACCAAATTAGATGTAGTCTTTCCAGATTGTGCGGGTTTAAAAGAATACTCTAAATTGCCTTCTCAAGCAAAGGGTTTCATCGAAAATATAGAGGACGGCCTCGGTGTTAAAGTTGTTCTCATAGGAACCGGAGCCGAGATAAATGAAATAATAGATCGCCGAACTGAAAATTAGTTCAACATGTCATAGAAGAGATTTGTCTAAGCAAAACTCATTCGCATGATTTTAATAATGTTATTTTAAAACGTAGAGCATTGCAACTTACATCACCCTTCTTTATTGAAGTTTCCACTATTCAAGATTTTGGCAGACTCGTTTGTGCCTTTGAGCGAATACCTCTTCTTACGTTTTCATTCAAATCCATAGAAAAAGATCTATTGGCAACTCAGATTGATTTTCTTAATAACGTACCGGTAATATATTATGTCAGATATGCGACTCAGGGTCAGTATCTTGGCTATAGAAACAGTAATGGAATTGAAGATGTTTCGATAGTGGAAAACATACAAAATCCCTCGGTCATGTATTCCCCGATTGTATCCGTTGATAAATTTCCACCAATTTTTTGGCGAAGACCAAAAGGTAAAAAAAATTCTAATTATGAACCAATCAAGTTGAGTAATTTCCAAAGTCTTATAAAAATTGCCTCCTATAAAATGATTTATGAGGAATCACCACTGCCTCTCTTTGTTTTTAAGAGTACAAGGAAATCCAAATATGTAGTCGGAACGGCGCTGAATATGGCTGAATCTGATGGAATATCTTACTTTTATTACGCAACAATCCCTGAAAGTCCAGTTCATTCTTTTATAAAATATTCTAGTCTAAAATCAGAAGATCCAACATTTACAAACAACATAGAAGAACATGGATATATTTACATCAAATTAATAAAATTATTTGGTTCACATCCCCTCGTGAAGATTAATGAATAAAGTTCTCCCGTATAGAGATCGAATTATCCAAATTTCAATTGCTAACAAGAGTTTCATAATACTTGCCCTCGACCTGGAACCACGTCATCAAAGTCCTAACCATATTGAAAATTTGATAAAAAATTTGAATCCATATCTGTGTGCTATTAAAATTAATTTTCATCTTATACTCGCATTTAGCAAGAGAGGTATTGAAAATATCAATAGGATTATACATTCTTATGGTTTGCTATCAATAGCCGACATAAAATTAAACGACATCACAAATACCAATCAGGTTACCCTAAGATATTTGCACTCGATGGGGTTTGATTCGGTGATAGTTAATCCAATAATTGGAGAAAACGAATTAAGATCGTTTGTTCGCCTTGCTCACAAATTTAGAATGGGCGTAATTTCACTTGCTTACATGAGCCATGAAAATGTTAGCGAAGGATATGGATTGAAGGTTGTCCAGAAAAAGTCAAAACAATGTAAAATTTTACCACTCTTTGAAATATTCTTACAATATGCAAGAAGGAGTAATGTTGATGGCATTATTGTAGGAGCTACACATTTGAAGATTTTGAAACATATCTCATCCATTTCTAGCATTCCTATTTATTCTCCTGGTGTAGGTACCCAAGGAGGAGACCCAAAATTGGCTATTGATAGTGGCAGCGACTATCTTATAATAGGTCGTTCCATTCTAAATTCAAAAAACAAACCAAAGAAATTATCAAACTTACTGGATTTGAAGGAATTCTAAATACAAGAAGATTCTTAGGATTCAGTGGCACGTGATCATCATTATGTTTATGATATTTTTTTTAACATTGAATGAAAACCCTTGATACCAGTTTATGATATAGTTGACTTGAAATAAAGTTATTTGACATGATAATCAAGTTTCTATTAAAGATATCACAATGGGTCAAAGTCCATTTGCTAGTAATTGATATTGCAAGGAAGTTCGTGTAAGAATTTTATTGCATAAAGTAATGCATTTTTGGCATTTGAAAATGTTAAATGGTTCGTTGAAGAACTAATATCTATCCATTTATAACCTGTGTGCTCATGGGATATTTTTACTTTTTTTACCTTAGTTGATGCTAGAAACAAGGTTACTTGTTTTGAGATCAAAGTTGATTTTCTAATATATTTATAACTTAACAAGTATCTAAAGTTTGGAATCAACCTAAATTTCTCTATACCTGTTTCTTCTCTCAATTCCCTGGTAGCAGCTTGCATTTCAGTTTCATTAGTTTCAATATTACCTTTAGGAAAGTCCCAATGACCTGATCTATAATGAAGCAACAATACAGAAAAATCAGAATTGTGTAAATTATTGGATATAAGAATAAAACCCGCAGATTTTTCCCTCATCATACCAATTATTCAAACTGAAAATCCATATCTACTATTTGGTTCCTTCAGCATCATCTTTATCCGATTCAATATATGTTGAAATTGGAGAATAACCATGAACTTCTAACCATTGTTTCTTGTCGATCCACCTATTGCAAAACCACTTTATGGTTTTTTGATCATAATCACCATGCTGTGGCATTGATATTGTACAAGGGAATAAGATACCCATATCAATATTCCCTTATTTTCCATATCTTCTTCGTCGCCTTTGGAATGTCCTGATTGCCCTCATCAAATCGATCTTTCTAAATTCAGGCCAAAATACGTCCATAAACACTAATTCACTGTACGCACTTTGCCATAACAGAAATCCACTGAGCCGCTTTTCACCGGAAGTTCTCAGGATAAGGTCAGGTTCTGGTTGTGGCAGATGTGAAGTATAGAGATATGAATCAATTGACTGTTCATTAATATCAGATATTTGTAACTCCTTTTTTTCCACATCATGAGCAATTTTTCGAATCGCTTCAACTAATTCCTGCTGTCCCCCATATGCAATAGCTATATTTAGAAAGGTGAGGTCGTAGTGATTCGTCTCCTTCTCAAGTTTAAATAAAATCTCTTTTATCGATTTTGGAAGTGCCTCTATATTTCCAATAGCCTTTATTTTCATTTCCCTCTCGTGTATCCGCGAATCATTGTATAATTTTTCAAGTTTTATTCCAAGCAGTTCATAGATATCATCCAATTCCTTCTTATCACGTTCCAGATTTTCAATTGACAATACGTAAAGTGTAGTTATCTTAATTTTAAGATCGTAAATCCAAGTTAGTAACTGTTCGGCCTTGTTTGCCCCCATGGCATGTGCTCCCTTGTTTGCCAAAAAATGGTATTTTGCCCATCTCCTATTTCCGTCCAATATTATTGCGACGTGATTTGGAAGAGGATCTAGTTTTAATTGTGATTCTAGCTTGCGTTCATAGAATCTATAAAACCAATTATTATTAATGAGATCATAAAAAAAACCTTGCATTTGCTCTCTAATTAAATGATTTTAAATCATATAATAACTCTTATGAAATGAATAGTCCTAATGCTTAAGATGTTCTCCGCCCTTTTTGTTTCTGAAATATTGAAACAAAAATGTTGTAGCCACCAGTGTAATAGCTAAACCAATAAATAGTGACGAAATAAGATTGAAAGGATTTGTTTTTTCAGTTAATACTGAAGTAAATTGAATAGCTGGTATGAATATCAAACCCAGTACAACCAATCTCAGGATATCCGAAAGAATACTAATGCTTCCTTTAAACCAATTACTTAAAAGCATCCCACCGAAAATGGTCCCTAAACCTATCCAAATTAAAGTTATTGAACCATGCACAAAATCACCTACTACAACTCTATTTGTGATGATTTCTGAAATGCCAGCATCTTTTGCAATAACTCCGTCAGGGATACTCGATATTCCATTAGATATTCCCACTAAAATTATCATGATCCCCGCAAAAGTTGAAAATATTCTGATGAATGTGGAAGGGGTAGTCCTATTTAGGGATCCAATTGATTTGTCAATATCGAAAGCCCTGATTACAAATGCAACACCCAATACGCTCAGTACTATTGCCAAGGCTTCTCTAGTAAAACCAAAAATTGTAGCAAAGCCACTAGATATGAGCAAGACGCCGGGGACGCCCAAAAAGAACTTTGAATATCTTGGGTCATAAACCAACATCTTCACATATTTTCCAAAAACTGCATACGAGTATTCAACGCTCCTGCTATGTCTAATAATTATCCTTTGTATTGATATTACTGGAACCATAGCTTGTATTAGTGGTATTACGGTTTCATCATCTTCTCCATCAGAAACAATGACGGCGCCTTCGGCCTTAAATTTTGACAAGACTGCTATTAGTTCTGAAGATATTTTTTCATCTGCTTCTATGCCCCGATTATAAGCTCCGGTAATAACGGCAACTTCAGTTTCATATCCCTTCGTTACAAGCTCTTCATATATTTTTACGGCACCAAAGATTGCATTAGCATCAGCATCCTCTGGATCTTCAATTGCTAACCTAGTTCCTGCGTTTATGCAGTGATCTCTTCCAAAGACTGGGGTTTCGACACCACCGTTTTTACCTAGATCATTATCTCTATCAATACAGACAACAAGAACTCTTCTATAATGAGTTGAGATAGAAGTATAATCCAAACTCCTTTTGTCCCTCATATATTCTAGGTCCTTTGGCAATCTTTTCTACGACTTCATTAAGCAGGGGAGGCTATTTAATTTGATGGTCTAATAATAGTATTAATGTTTACTAATTAGAATACAAACAATGATAATGAACATTTTTTGATATCTTTTATACAACATTTAATGCAAAATTTAAAATCTTCTACTATGTTAAAACAAAAAAACTTATCTAAATATGCATGCTTCAAAATATCATTTGATATCAGACAATAATTGTACTAATAACCAACCGCAAAGATATGCAATTAGAACAATAAAATACCAGAATTCCCTTATGGTGAATATTTGTGATCTTTATTTGATAGATAAACAAATCCACCATGGAGATATTACAATAGATATAAAAAAAAATTACTGGATGGAAAAGGTAGTAGACGAAAATGAAATAGAGTATTATCTAAAAAAATCTTCCATATCAAATTTAGCAGGTAAAGACACAGTGGAAAAAGCAATTGAAATGAATCTTGCAAAGAGATCCAGTGTTAAGTATTTTTCAGATGTTCCATTTCTGATGATTTATAGGTTCATACAATCATATTAAGTGAAAAATGTCAAATAATAAATAAATAATTACAAGTGTGAATATCTATAGGGTTACTTGGACAAAAATGATCATCTCAGTTTAACTTTACTCATACCTGAAGAACGAATTCCGGTAGTTATAGGGAATAGGGGAAAAACCAAGAACGAAATTTGCAAAAAGTGCAAAGTAAAAATTGAAATTGAAAGTAAGACAGGCGAAATAACTATCTCATCAACATCTACAAATTTTGATGAATATGGAGCATTAAAGGCAAGAGAGATCATCAATGCTATTTCAAATGGTTTTTCTCCAGAAAGGGCCTTTAGGATTTTAGATGAGGAATCGCTGTTTCAAATTTTGGATCTTCGTAACTTTACAACCTCAACCAATTCTACTAACAGGATCAAGGGAAGAATTATTGGTGAGAAGGGTAAAGCGAGAAAGAATCTAGAAGAATTAACTAACACGTTTATCTCAATATATGGACATACGATTGCCTTGATAGGAAACTATGAAGAAACAAAATTGGCTATTGATGCAATAATGTTACTAATCAATGGAAGATCTCACAAGACAGTATATGAAATGCTCTATCAAGCAAAGAGAAGATCGAAAATCGAAAAATTACAACTATGGGAAAAGTAATAGATAGTTCTTAATATATCGTTACTAAAATACTAGTCCATAGTGATTACTTTATTCATCTTTCCATCTTTTGAACAGATCGTGTTGTATTTTTAGTTGGTCAAGAATTTTTCCAACTAGATGGTCTACTATTTCATCTATAGTCGATGGTCTATGATAGAATCCAGGCATGGCTGGTAGTATAATGGCACCCGCGTCCTGTAACTTGATCATATTTTCAAGATGAATCCTTGAAAGAGGTGTTTCCCTTGGCACAAGAATTAGTTTTCGTGATTCTTTTAAAGTAACAGATGCCGCACGAGAAATGAGAGTATCGTCATAACCATTTGCAATGCTGGAAAGTGATTTCATGCTACATGGAACTATTACCATCCCGTCATGGAGGAAGGAACCACTTGAAACTGAAGCGTCTAATTTGAAATTATCGTAATTAACAGAAGAAAGAGATTTTACATATTCTAATCTTTTATCTGTTTCAATTTCAATATTTTTTTTTGCCCATTCACTGATGATAAGGTATGTTTGAATATTAATGGAATGAAGAATCTCCAAGAGTCGTATTCCATAAATAATGCCAGATGCTCCTGAAAACCCAATAACTATTTTATCATATTTTGTCTCTGATTTCAATATCCAAATTATTGTTGAACACTTATTTATTGTTGTTATTGATTGGACAGCATGCTGACAATATTTGGAACCATAGCATTGGATACTACCCGAACACCCTTTCACACTGTGGAAAGAGCTCTGGGAGGCACAGCTACGTATGCATCAATTTCAGCTTCAAATTACGTACCCACATCAATAATCGGGATCATAGGTCATGATTTTCCAACATCGTATCTTGAGCTCCTAAAAAATCGTCTTGATATAAGAGGATTAGCAATTAGTCAGACGGAAAAAACGTTTCATTACGATTCTTCTTTTGACTATGATCTTTCTAAGAGAACCACGAACAAGACCGAACTAAATGTAATTTCAAATTACCAATCTATAATACCAAAAGAATATGTTGATTCAGAATATGTTTATCTTGCAAATAATGATCCCGTGCAAAATATAAGGGTATTAAAATTATTTTCCAAACCAAAGCTGATAATTTGCGATACAATGGATTTCTGGATTATGAATAAAAGGGACGAGGTCATCAAGATGATGAGTAAAGTTGATGGAATAATATTAAATGAGTCAGAGGCGAAATTGCTGTTTAAAGAAAGTAATATTTTTAGGTGTGCTCGTTTGTTAGTTTCAAATGGTCCTACTTTTGCTGTATTAAATAAAGGGGAAAACGGCTCTCTACTTTTCTACGGTAATGAATTCTATCCCCTGCCAGCCTATCCAATTGAAATCATAAAGGATCCTACCGGTGCTGGCGATTCTTTTGGTGGTGCGTTTATGGGATACTTGTCACAACAAGAAAAGGTGGATTCAAAATCTTTGAAAAATGCTATGATACATGGTAACATTATGGGTTCGTTTGCAATAGAGGATTATGGCATCGAAAAACTTGTCAGTGTTAATGCTGAGGATATCAAAAAGAGATATGAAAAGTATAAGGAGATATTCTCATTCTAGAAGACAAATTGCATCTATTTGGTTACGAGAATTAAATCGTATTATGCGCTTATGACTTTTCATGAAGTTGATTGCAACGAAAACGGTGGCAAACTAATAAATAAAAATATAATAGACTTTATACTAATTGGATAAGATTAAGGATGCTCTGATATCCAAGATTAGTTTATCAGACATGGAAGCACAAATTTTCTTATTTTTGATAATTAATGGAAAAGCTCCACGAGGAAAGGTTTCAGATGCGCTAAATCTTGATATAGATAAAACAGGAGAACTTCTCAATAATCTAATTGAAAAAGGATTGATATTGGAACTATCTGGAGAGTATCAAACATTTCACCCCAAATTTTCAATCATAAATGCTTATCGTCTACATTGCCAAAAAATAGGTATTGAATTCAAAAAGAACATCCAGATTGATAATTTAGCCACGTCGTTAGAAAGAATTCACGAATCTGGAAGAACTAAATAAGGCAATCAGAATCCATAATTTGGCTAATGTCAACAATTCCGGAAAATAAGGTGGTTTATTTTGGAGTCATTAATATAAATGAAAATAAAAGGACAATAGGGGCTGTTGATATCTGGAGAAATGTTATAAATAAGAAAGTATTTTGTGAAGAGAAAAGATTGGGTATTTTAGAGATAGTTGACTATATCGGTATGCCTACAATTGCAGAGGATCAAGAATGGGCGGTGGCCATAAATAGAAATAGAGTGGGTAAGGAGAGGTGGAAATTAATAAAAATAATAGAAGATGGAAGGTTTTCGTTCATAGATACCGATGACGAAACACCAGTTAATGTTAATGTATCTGACTACAAGATAGTAGATGATAATTGGTGGAGTTTTCTAGTTTCCAAGAATGTAAACAGAAGTATCGAAATTACAAATGAGGCAAGTCCAAAATGATTCGTGACTCTTATCCTTCAGATGAACCTGAAATATATGTGGAAAAAGCTCACGGAGGAGAGTATGCAAGTAAATTAAGAGGTTACTTTGTCATTAAAGACACAAAATTAAAGTTCAATGCCATTGCTTTTGGAAGGATAGGAGGACATAACATTAGTCTGAACTTGACAAAAAAGACTCTATCCAAATTGAAAGAATTCGGTTATGATACCGAAAATTTCCAGCTAGTACTGCAACGAAAGCTTGTTGAGGGAGAAGTAATTCTCATAGATCCGGCAACTAAAAATCAAATCAAACCATAGCATCCTGTAATGCTTTCTTGCAATAGCATTTATTTCTACTCTCAGGAATGGAGGGAATGAATTTTGCAAGCAATTCTTTAGTTTTGCTGGCATTTTTAGACAGTACCTCCAGAATTTCTTTGGATGAAACCGGATTTTCATACCAAACATCATAATCAGTAACCGTTGCAATCGACACATAACATATCTGCATTTCTCTTGCAAGGATGCATTCCGGGATGAGGGTCATTCCAATAATATCGCCATGTAAAATATCTTTAAAATGTTTTGATTCAGCTCTGGTTGAAAAACGAGGTCCCTCTATACAAATATAAGTAGCCCTATCATGCACATTGCAATTTAGTTGTTTACCAATTTTTAGAAGAATTTCGCCTAATTCATTACAAAAGGGATCCGCGCATGATACATGACACACCTGCCCTTCATCATAGAACGTATACTCTCTTCGTTTAGTAAAGTCTATAAATTGTTCAGGTAGTACTATATCCCCAGGTTTGTAGTTATCTTGTAGACTCCCTACCGCCGAAGGCGCTATGATCCTTGTTACACCTAATGAATGAAGCGCCCAAATGTTCGCTCTACTATTAACCCTATGTGGGGGGATAGTATGTCCCTTACCATGGCGAGGAATGAAAGCAACTGACCTACCATTGTATTCTCCAATAGTTATTAGATCGGAAGTGCTACCATAAGGGGTAAAGATCTTGACTGATTCTACGTTAGTTAGCAATTCGGTATTATAAATTCCGGTGCCGCCAATAATACCAATTTCAGCATGATATTTTTTCATATGTCAATCATACTCCAAAATGCAATTGACATTGTATCCGTGATTTCTTAGTTTACCCATACCTTCCAAATAATTCAAACAAATGATAAATACGAATCCAACAATTGTACCACCCAATTTTTCAACAAGTGAAGCAGCAGCAATCGCAGAACCTCCAGTTGCGAGTAAGTCGTCTGCAATCAGAATTTTCTCTCCGCTTAAAATTGCGTCATTTTGAATTTCCATAACACTAGTACCATATTCGATACTATAGGATTCTTTAATCGTAGGGCCCGGTAATTTTCCTTCTTTTCTAATCAGAACTAATCCCTTATTCAAGCTCATTGCAAGTAGGGTTCCAAGTATAAATCCGCGTGATTCAATTGCTGCAATTTTATTCATTTGAACATTCGTACACATCTTTAATAATTTTTTATTAAGATAGTTCAATGAATCAGGGGTACTTAGAAGTGGGTTTATGTCTTTGAAAGAAATTCCTTTTGTAGGAAAATCATTCCAACTTCTTACTAGAACTTTAAAGTCTGCGTCATTCATTATTGGTTGTTTTTCATATCCCATCCTACTACATAATTAACGTTCCGATAGAATGACATTTACAGTAATGATCGTTGTAATCAACCAATCGAGTCTGTCAATAAATAAGTGAGCAGTAAAAATTAATTTGTATTTAATCCGAATATTCTATCAAAGTATTCTGATTGTTCATTGATTATTTGTGCAGATTCGCCTTCGTCAACCCCTGCTAGATCTTTGGCTAATTTTTTCTTGTATCCTAATTGCATCTGTCTCGCAATTTGGATCCTTTGTGCCTGTGGCGATCCTGCACCATGCATTGATTCTGTAAGATATCCAACAGCATTTCGTCCAAGAGTCATATTTTCAATAAGTCTTAAAATACGTATCCTATTTTCTGTGGAAACCCCTTTCCTACCCTTCAAGTATTTTTCAAGAAGTGGTCCTGTATTAGGACTACGAAAGTCCTTTTCAGAAGGCATAGTAACCATTAGTCCTCCAGCTATATCTTGAGCGAGCCTGCCGATCTCGTACGGAAATCTCGTTACATTGTGTTTACAGACATTTGCCAACATGTCGTCATTTTGATAATTCCCTGACAAAGTTTTGTGCGCCTGGTAAGATGATGCGATGCCAGCACCAAAGATAGTTTCATTGAGGTGTGTCATTTCAACTAGTTTATCTTTAATATGTGATGCATTGGAAATTCCGTTATAATCAGCGATGGAGGCAGCAGCTCCTATTAGCACATCGCCTAGTCCGGTCTTGCAAACATAGCTACGTCGATGATAACATGTAAACCTCTCAACTAACATGGAAGCAAATTCGTACTCCCCATCCATGAAGATTAATTCATTTGGAATGAACGCATTGTCAAAAATTATCATTGCCTCTTGTCCAGAAAATTTAGAATTTCCAGCATCCAAATCACCATTCTCCATACTACGAGTATCGCAGGACTGCCTTCCGTAGATGTAAGTGATTCCTTCTGCATCTGCAGGTATTGCGCCCACAATTGCATATTGTTTATCCTCATCCCTTAATCTCATAGTAGGCATTACCAGTATCCAGTGTGAATTTATGCATCCAGTTTGATGTGCCTTTGCACCAGATATGTAAATACCCTTTTGGTCTCTCTTTGAAACATGCACAAATAGATCCGGATCTTCTTGCTGTGAAGGACTTAGACTTCTATCACCTTTAACATCTGTCATAGCGCCTCCAATTACAAGATTCTCGTCTTGCATTTTCTTTACAAAGTTTCTAAAACGATCGTGATATGGAGTCCCGAATTTTTTATCAATTTCAAATGTCGTGGAATACAATGAATTCAAAGCATCCATTCCCACACATCTTTGAAAACAAGTCCCTGTAAGTTGCCCCAGCTTTCTCTGCATTCTATTTTGATTAACCAGATCTTCAGAACTTTCCACGATATGCAAAAATCTGTTTACTTGATTTCCGGTAAGTGAAGATTGTGATGATGCCAATTCAGGATCTCTAGCAGCAAGATCATATGTCTCGGCTACTGCATTAATTGAGGGCCTTATCATAGGATGCTCAACAGGTTCGTTTACGAGCTCGCCAAAAAGGTAAACCTTCATTTTGCGTCCTCTCAAGCTTTGAATATACTCTTCTCCTGTCCTAATCGGCATGGTATAACTAGAATTCACTTTGATAATATTTATATATTTTTAAATAATTTACATGATTCTAAAAGGGGAAAAATCCTATTTCTTGGCACCTAGTGTCCTGTTTTTGAGCCTCATGTGTTTTCCGTGGCATTTTCTGCACCTTGAAGCAAGTATGGGATTTTTTCCCCCACAATCAAAACAAATTTTATAAAATAACCTCCTTTGCTGTGCAATATGTTTCTTATTAGTATCAGTTATTGGCATCACAAATGGTTTTTTTATCCTAAATTTTTGTTTTTCGAATTTGTACATTAAGTTTGTGATAAAGGCAAGGTTAGAAATTTTAACTATATATGTATCATATAAAACAATGTATAAAGATTAACTGAGTCATTATCTGGTTCAAAGGAATAACTGAATCAATCACAAACTCATTGATATTTTATTTTTTAAATTATCATCTGATTATTGAGAATGAATTAGAGTTAAGGATTTATGATGAAAACCTTATCTGCAATGACCTCTCTAATAATACTATGTCTTCCGAGCAGTCAAGTAAAACTGCTGAAGGGATAAATCGATGGAAATGTGAAATTTGTGGAAAATCGTTTGATAATGTCGATATGTTAAATTACCACAACCTTCTGGAACACAGCGAACACAAAAGGCCCCCTATCGGAATTGGATAAAACTAATGTGTCTTTTTCTAAACTGTTTTACGCTTGTACATCGCTTTTACTAATTTATAACGTGAGATATGAAAATGTGGATGCTTGAACAGAATGATTTGTACTTTATAGTAGCACACTAGTTTTACCAAAGACAGAACTCTATTCTATAAGATTTAGTTTCCTCTAGCGGTTAGTAATTTTTATTACTCGTAAAGGTACTATAGCATAAATGTTCGGCAAAGCAAAATGTAAATTATGTGGCCAGAATGTTAGATTTGCACTTAGACACCTGAAACAAAAACATCCTGAGACTTTGAATGATCAAGATATTGTGAAATTAAGAATGGATAATGTATTGAGAAAATACTTTACATAGCAATAAATAAGTTTGTTAGGTATTCATGACTTTTCTACAAGAACTAACATTGTTTGGATACGAAATGGAGCAGAACAGAGTATGAATTCCAAAAGGCGGTCATAACTAGAAATTGGAGAGGGAGCAAGACAGTTCTAATATATGAAAATAGAAAGTGCCTTAAAGGATCAATATAGAAAGTTAGCAAAAGACCAAGGCTATCGAAGTAGATCTTCATATAAGCTATTGGAACTTAATAAGAAATATAGCATATTGAAACAAAACGATACCATTTTAGATATTGGTTGTGCGCCAGGGGGATGGTTGCAAGTCTCAAAGAAATATTCTGGCCTAAATGGAAAAGTTGTTGGTATAGACATAAATCCAACTAAACCCATTGCTGGCATTGCCCTAATTCAGATTGACATAGAGCATCCGAATGTCGTCCAAATTATCAAGCAACGATTTCCATTTTCATTTGATGTGGTTTTGTCTGATTTATCTCCCAAGGTAAGTGGGATTTGGCATTATGATCACGAAAAACAAATAGGCCTTACGTTAGTTGCGTTGTCGATATCGACAAAACTTTTGAAACGTGGGGGTAAAGCGATATTTAAAATTTTTGAGGGTAAGTATTCAGGTAATGTTAAACAGGAAGCATCCAGAGTATTTGAGAAGGTAACAACAAGTAAGCCAAAGGCAAGCAGACAGAAAAGTAGTGAACTTTATCTTGTTTGTTCTTCATTTAGCGGGAGGTACAGTATGACATGACAGCTGTGAAAAGTACTTTTTTTATTCAAAACCCAATACCAAAATTAAAGTGATTCTCCAACCCCAGGTGTATCCTTCTCAAGTTTTGCAATTTTCTTAGCTAGATTTTCCATAGTGCCAGGAATATGGCATTTACACATGCAATCCATACATTCAAGGTGCCTATTACTTTTGCAATCACCTGAAATGGAAGTAGTGCTCATTAATATTGAGGATACAATAATGCGTATTATAGTCTTTTCTTGAATATCTCCGATAATCCGGTCTATTTACTATTTTTTACAATAAAATCAACTACTTAATACTTTAGAAAGATTTTATTTAACGATTAATATGTAACTTCCTACCTGATTGCTTAAATTTGATGTTTCTTATTTCAAATTTATCAATGAAAAATTATGATCTAAGATCAATTTGGATCTGTAAGGAATGTAGATCCACATTTTCATTTCGTTCTGATGTTGAGGAACATGTCAAAAAAATGGGACATAGTAACATTAATGAGTATGACATGATGTCTGGAAAACTGTTAAGTGAAGACTAATTTCTCAGATTTACGTTTTAAGAGTTCCAATAATTCCGACAATAATTAATACTTAATATAAAGAAAAAATTGAGTAGATTCTAAGCCGGGGTCGCCTAGCCTGGTAGGGCGCAAGCCTGGAACCAAATATGTACCGAAAGCTTGTGACCTGTGAAGGTCTCGAGGGTTCAAATCCCTCTCCCGGCGCTTTAATTACGGGTTCAGGGCGTAATCTTATTGGCTCAAAATATCCGATTAACGATGAGGTAATGAAACGTCGCTAATCCTTAAAAATGAAAGTAACGGCAAATTAACCTGCAAAAAGCAAATGAATGTTTTTCAAAGCATCAATAAGAAATAACTATATTTTATTCCAATTCTAGTCCCTTAATTTGTATCAGTTAATTATCCAATAGTATATGATTGCGTGATGAGCAAACTTGAATGCTTTAATACTTTGTTACAATATGAATAACGGTGGAAATAGCCAAAATCGCACTTGCTTCAGTGTCAATAGCTTACTTACTTCTACTAGTGGGTTCGGTATCTGCACAAAATATGACTAATCAGACTATGACGAGCATGAACATGACTAATGCGACAGGGTCAGCCACAGGGAGCGCTCTAGCAAAGGTGAAAATACTAGAAGCCATCAAATCTCTGGAAATTGGAGACAAATCATCAGCTTTAGTTGAATTGACTGCAGCACAGCAAGCTATTGCTGGAGAATCTGATCAGGCTAAGATGCATTTTAACGAAGGCATGAAGTCTTTTACTGGTGGAGATCCGAATAACGCGCTCATGCATTTGAAAGCCGTACTTAATTTTCTGGGTTAAACGTACAACTCAATTCATCCTAAATTTTTTTGTAACCGGGATGGGAGGGTGATACTATAGAGGATAATTGCGAAGAGTTCTAGTATTCAACCAATCTATAATTCATCATATTTTATTTAGTACTATCAACAGGTTATTCTTAGATATTGAACAGATAAGAGCACGCTATAGTTAAATGATATGTTTTGTCGATCCGCAAGTTTTATTAGTATTATGCCTGTTGTAGGTATGAGATGTATAAGATTATTAATAGTGGTATAATACTTGTCGCAATCGCTGCAATGTTAAGTTCTTTAGGGTCATCATTTGTTTCTAACGT
>DATADQ010000007.1:0-4989 GCA_036258455.1 Nitrososphaeraceae archaeon
CCTTACCATCTTGGAAGCTTGTAATAAATTAAACATTGGAGTTTTTACTAGTGTACCATTATTACAAGCAAAATTGTTTGGTGCCAAAATACCAGATTACTTAGGATATAATAATCAATTACTAAAAATAGTACAAATAACCAGATCCACTCCAAATGTAATTGCTCCATTAATTGGACAGAAGAAACTCAACCATGTTAAAGAAAATATAGAACTTGCAAAAGTAGCACCTCTAAATATTTCAGAATTCAATGATGCAATAAAGATTTTCGATTAACAGATACCTATTGGAAAATATTACGATGTTACCAATTAACTAACCATAAATGTGCAAGAAAACCCTAACTTATTTAAATTAATTTTCTTCTACAATTGTAGAGCAATGAGAATAAACATCATATTTGCAAAAATCTACATGTTTTATAAAACTGCGATAGTAATTACATTATCACCGCGTATTAATGCGTCACCTACTTGTGATTCTTGGTCTTGGTCTTTATCTGGGCCGTTATTATTGCTTGGGTGTTCTATTATCTCTATAGCTTCGGTTATCACTATATTCATCTGTTTGTCAAAACCTTTAATTTTTCCTCTTACCGACCTTCTTCCTTTTAGTTTAACAAGCACATTTTTCCCAATACTTTCTTGGAGTAACTGAGTTGCGATCCCTTCTTCGGACATTTTAGTTTTGATTTGAGTACTAGACCAATATTAATTCTTTCGATTCTTAGTAACTATATCATCATTAATTAAGGAAAAATTGTGAAGGAATAGATATTATGAGAAATAGTTAATAAGATATATAATTTTACTAAATAAGGATATAAAATGAGCATGCCAGATTTGGATATTCGGTTTCTTATTTCTTATCTTCAGTAAATCATAGATTACTATTGATATTTACGAACAAAAATCTTTTAATTAAATGTAGATATGCCCGGGTTTTATCAGCTGTGAGTCAAATCTAGCTTTTCTTTATAACTTTTCTAAAGTGCTCTAAGTTCTTTGAAATGTCTTCGTTCCATTGCTCTTCCGTGTAACCATGGACCTTAATTCCATGCTCTTTAGCATTCTGAAGTAATTCTTCTTCAGTTTCTCCGTACATTGTGTGAGTACAAACTGGATCCCCTGCGTCTTTACAGTTTATTGAGAGTGTCAATGAAAATAATGTTCTCATAAACTATTTAAATTTTATTGTGGTTTTACTATCTCTATATTGGACATTGCTACAAACTTCAATCAAAAAAAGAATTTTTGATTAATAATAATAGTTACTCTAATTGGTTCTTACAATTCGAAATAAGCCAGATTAATTATTATAACACAATTGTTTTTATCTACTGTAGAACCAATTGAATAAAGATATCAAATATGCACTAGAATATCATCAAGAAACAAAGCACTCCGAAGTTAGTATTAGATCATCTAACCATTACCTAGATTGGGACAACAAGCCAAAACCATTTAAATTTTATACTAATCTTCCGTCAAATCCTCTTCCAATAGATTTCCCCATTCCGAGTTTGAATGTTATTACCATGAAAGATACAGATCAAATTTCTCCTTTAGTTGATACCAAAATAAATATTAAATTATTATCATCATTGCTTTTCTTTTCTTCAGGAATTACAAGGCAAATCAAGTTTCCACATGGGAGTTTTTTTATGCGTGCTGCTCCTGCGACTGGTGCCTTATATCCAATTGAATTGTACATAGTTTCTGAAAATATTAGTGGTTTGCAAGCAGGTGTGTATCACTTCTGCCCTGGTCTATTCTCCCTAACAAAATTGAGAGAAGGAGATCATAGACTAGTTTTATCCGAGGCTGCGGGCTATGATCATGAAATAAGGAATTCACCGTTTACCATTATTCTTACCTCCATTGCATGGAGAAACGCTTGGAAATATCAGGCTCGTTCATATAGACATTGGTTTTGGGATTCCGGTGTAATTACTGCGAATTTGATTGCTACTGCCATGTCCTTTGGTCTGGATGCCAAATTGATTATTGGATTTGTTGACAAAGTTGTAAATGAGATGTTATGTCTTGATGAAGAAAAAGAAGCGTCAATAGTTTTGGCACCAATTGGGATTGGTTTGTCTGAAGAAGAAGCCAAGCAGGCGGGATATCCAACTAGATTTGTTCCAGATATTGTTCCTATTTCTAAGACTAAAGAATTTGAATATCCTCAGATCTGGAAAGTACATAAAGCATCATCATTAAATTCAAATGAGGAGCTACGACGATGGATACGATGCGTAGATATGATGCAAGAAATTAACGAAATAGAAAATGCTGAAATGAAGTTACAATCAAAATCGATAGATCCTAGACCAGTTATTTCACAAACGCTATCCGATGTCATACTTTTAAGGGGATCTACTAGAAAATTTTCGAGACAGCCAATTACCTTTGTACAGCTATCAAATATACTTTATAGTTTAACTAAATCTATTAGTTCAGACTTTGCTAATAAAAAGTCTATGATAGATATCTATTTTATTGCAAACGATGTAACAGAAATGCAGAAAGGAGCATATTTTTTTAATCGAAGAGACAATACAATTGATCTCTTAAAAGCGAACGTTCATAGAAATATTTCAGGATATTTATGTCTAGAACAATCTCTATTCAGTGATGCTAGTGCTGTATTTTATATTATGGCTAACCTCGGATTAATACTGGATAAACTAGGAAATAGGGGGTACAGGTTATGCCAATTTGAATCAGGGATCATAGCCGGAAGGATTTACCTCTCTGCTTATAATCAAAGAATTGGGGCTTCCGGGTCCACCTTTTATGACGATGCTGTGTCTGAATTTTTCTCACCTCATGCAGAAGATAAGGATGCTATGATCGCTGTTGGTGTTGGAATTCCAAATTATATATCAAAACCTGGAAGAATACTTGCAGGCAAGTTCTCAAGAAATGATCTTTTATCATGATTCAAATTCCCTAACGTATTTTTAACCAAAACAATCACAGTTTCAAGCGCTAACACATACAGTATCAAATTCCAAACCTATTCAACGCAGAATTCAAAAGTCGATTAGAGGTTCTTGAGTCGTTCTTCTAAATTGTACTTGAGACGAGACCTATACCACTATAAATCTTCTTATCATTTTCGAAAGATTAGGTCAAGTCTACAAGTCTATCAGGTTAATCAGTACCAGTGTAATAACCTAAGTCATTTTGATCAAATTGTCGTAGTGGTATGTGATCGCTTCAATTTTATGCCTCTCCAGTTCTCTAACATTAAGTTTACGATATGATGAATTATCTGGATATAAAAATTATCGTCGCGATATAATTAGAATTATAACGATGATGACAAATAGAAAATATGTACCATAATAGAAATGAATGCAAGATGTGAGTGGGCAAAAGAACAGGTCGAAATAGATTATCATGATAAGGAGTGGGGAGTACCGCTACATGATGATAGAGAGCTATTTGAATTTCTAATACTTGAAGGTATGCAAGCAGGTTTAAGCTGGCGTATCATTCTTAATAAGCGTCAAGAATTTCGAAAAGCATTTGATAATTTTCAGGTGCAACAAATTGCTAATTATGATAATATGAAAGTTAAGCAACTTTATTCCAATCCACTCATAATCAGAAATAAAAAAAAGATTGAAGCAACAATCATAAATGCTAATGCATTTCTAAAGGTCCAAAAAGAGTTTGGCAGTTTTGATATGTATATATGGAATTTTGTAAGATACCAGCCTATACAAAATTCTTGGAGAAGTTATAAGGATGTTCCTTCTATGTCCTATGAATCTGATATGATTTATAAGGATCTTAGAAATAGAGGATTCAAATTTGTAGGTTCCAAGATATGTTATTCAATGATGCAAGCAATCGGTATGGTTAATGATCACACAATAAATTGTTTTAGATATAAGGAATTAAAAAAATAAAATATTTTCTAATATCAATGTTAAAGATGAAGTGGAATGAAAGCTTTTAACAACTACAATGTCCACAGCGCAGATGTGAATGTGTTACTAAAACAATATCTAAAAATCAGATGTTAAGTTTAGATCTACATCTTAAATTACTTCGTTGATTTCTTTGAGGATTCTCTGGATCTACTATTTTATTATTTTACCAAGATTCATTTTTTATTATTGAAATATATTCAAAAATCGAAATGAATTTGATCTGATTTTGTGTTTATTTCCTGTCCGCGTACAAAACTAGAAATTAAATATTGGTTTATTGCCGAATAAGTAGATATAATCAGTCATTCAATATTGTTTGGTTGAAAGACATCATCCTCTCCATCCAAAATACAGAGATTGAGACATTAGGCAATTTTAAGGAGTTATTTGAATCTGACGGATATAAAATCAAGACTATAAATGTAAAAAAGGACAATATTCCCCATGATGCTGAAAAGTATGCCGCTATAGTCATTTTGGGAGGATACATGTCTGTATATGAAAACATACCTTATCTGAATGAGCAACAAGAATTAATAAGAAATGCGAACCAGTATAAAGTTCCGCTACTTGGAATCTGTCTAGGCTCGCAATTAATTGCCCAAGCACTTGGAGGCAGAGTCTATAAAGGAGGGCAAAAAGAGATCGGATGGTTCGATGTTGTAATAAATAATGAAGGAAAGAATGATATCTTCAATGGGATAGATAATAAGAATATGAAAGTATTCCAATGGCATGGGGATAGTTATGAACTTCCAAAGTCAGCAACACTTTTGGCCTCCTCCAATCTGTATCCACAAGCATTCAAACTTAGTACCGCTATAGGTATTTTGTTTCACCTTGAAGTAACGCCCGAAATGATTCAAAATTGGATATGGAATTATGAATCTGAGATGAAAGAAACTGGCGTAACTGCAGATATTATTTTAAATGACAGAAAAGCTGAATTCGAAAGTTTGGCCAAAAACTGTAAAGTGGTGTACTCAAATTTCTCCAAAATTATTGAATCCTAAGAACTAGAAATACAAGTTCTCCGACGAAT
>DATADQ010000008.1:0-11877 GCA_036258455.1 Nitrososphaeraceae archaeon
GTGGCAAATGCAGTGTTAGATAAAGGATTGTCAATAAGACCCATGCAATTTGGATTTTTGTCAGAACTTTCTCCCACTGAAAAAGCTGCTTCAGTCTCAGGAACCTGTACACTTTCACCTGATTCCATGAGACTAAAAGGTACGCCTCAGCAAATCGAGGGCCCATACTTTGTAGACGAAATGCCTAATCGTTCCGATATACGACCGGATACTTTTGATGGGTCAGTAAAAGAAGGCATCCCGTTGCGTCTAATTATTCATGTATATGATGTAGATAATGGCTTATGTATTCCCTTGAGCGGAGCAAAAGTAGACATATGGCATACAGATTCACAAGGGGTTTATTCAGCAGTTAACGAAATGGGAACTTCGGGGAGGAACTTCCTTCGTGGATATCAAGTGACAGATAGTAACGGGACCGTTGAATTTAAAACGATTTATCCAGGTTGGTATGAAGGAAGAACTATCCATATTCATGATAAGGTTCGTATGTTCAATGGATCAGACACAAGTTTGGAATGGACAAGCCAGCTTTATTTTAACAATTCCATCAATCAACAGATACATAAACAAGCTCCGTATAGTAACCATGGGCCACCTCAATCTACAAATGAAGAGGACATAGTTTATACGCAAGGATCAGTCGATGGGCTAATCGAGAAGAATAGTGGAGAACCACTGATAGTCAATTTAACAAAAGCCGGATCTAGCTACGTTGGAGTGAGCAATATTGTATTAAACGCAGAGAGAAGATAGGAATGCTACCCACAAGTCGCAACTCCAAGGGTTAGATTATAAAATATCACTTTGTTTGTCCTGAGGTTTTAGGCGTTCATATTGCATTCTAAATAATTCTATAACACTTGCAACATCTTCTTCACTTAATCCACTCGCTTACCCAGTCAAACATGACTTTTAATTATAGTTATTCTTTTTGGTACGCTTTTGTTAAAGCACTAATGTCAAGCTTGTGCATCTGTAGCATTGCCTTCATGACTCTCTCCGTTTTGCTAGAATCTTTGTCTTGTAGCATTTTTACCAAAACAGTTGGAACAACTTGCCATGAAACTCCAAATTTGTCCTTGAGCCATCCGCATTGCTGTGCATTTTTATCACCACCTTCAGAAAGCTTTTCCCAGTAATAATTAACTTCTTCTTGTGTCTCACAATAGATTTGGAATGAAATGGCTTCATTAAATTTAAAGATCGGTCCGCCGTTAAGAGCTAGAAATTTTTGTTCCTCGATTTCAAAATCAACTGTCATCACAGTACCTTCCTCTTTTTTATGAATCTCATATCCCTCCTTTCCGTATCGTGTAACGTTACCAATCTTTGCATTTTTAAAAATTGAGACATAAAACTGCACTGCCTCCTCGGCATTATTGTCAAACCACAAACAGGGACTAATTTTCTGCATCAAAAGTTATAACCCACTAATACTATAAATACATGTAATGACTGGGTTCATTGGGTACTATGCTTACAGATCTTAGAATACTCAGATTATAACTGGGATAGTATCTTGCAAACACTTTCCATAGGGAATGAATTTATGAATCTGTTCTAGTCTAATGTATCTGTACTTATTTTATATTCTTGTAAACCAGAAGCATATATCTCATGCCCTTATATCTAAATTATTTTCCTTCATAAACACGTTCGGACTGAAAGCATTGAAGAAAAATGGCGATCCTGAAAATGATAATGGTGAAACTGGTCCCTGAGTCATAAACGAATATTTTCTGGTCTTTGTATTGAAAGAGCTTGCGGGATCGGTAAATGTCCTATACAAATCAATAGCTTTTTCATCTGATACTAGTTCCCTGAGTGTGACTAAATCATTACCAAGTGAAAGTCCAAATCCAAAGAATATGATTCTTAATTGCTGCAGTATATCCCTGTGGATACTGGATAATGATGTGCTGATAAAAAGCCATCCCAACCCATACTTTCTCGTGGTCCTCACTGCATCAAGCAAAGTTATTCTCAATTGTTCCAGATTTGTATCTGTGAATTCGTCTTTCCTAGCATATCTATGAGCTTCGTCGAGAACAACTAGCGTATTTAAGGAAGTGTTTTTCTGCCAGGTTTTTTCTCCCAGGCTAACCAATCCTCTAAGTAATCGCTTTAGTATTAATGATTGAATGGTTTCATTCCAGTATTTTAGTTGCATCTTGTGAGCAGTTTGTTCGGAGAGATCTATTACGATAAGTGGTTTTAATTTCCAAGAAAATTTCTCTAAAAGATCATCTATCGTTATTGCATCCTGTCTGTCTTCAAATAGACTACATATTGGAGTCCAGAATTGAGCATACAAGTTATCTAAATTTTTTTGATCCAAACTAGCAACAAGGTTATTTAGCCTCTTTCTTGGTTCTGGAGTCGAAAATATGAGAATCTGAACTTCTTCGTTGCGCAATTCATTTATGAAAAGGTCGAAGGACTCTCTTTTTATCAATTTAGTTAATGATGTCTTGTTCCTAAGTTTAGGTATCAATGCATCTACAGCAAATCTCCTATTTGCGCCATTAATTGTTAATTGATGAAAGAATTGTGATTGCAGCAATATTTCTTCAAACAGGGTCCATCTATCCAAAACAAGATTTCTAACATTTATTGTTAGCACTTCCTTATTTAGAGAATTCGTTATTTTTTTCATGTTGAAATTAGAACCGTGGTTTTGATATTCCTTGTCCATATTATTTTTATAATCATTCGCAAAACTTTTGGAAAACTCTCCGACAGGATCCAGTACCAATAAGCCCATGTGAGGAAATTTAGTATATGCTGTCAGAATCATTTTCGCCAAGGTTGATTTTCCAGATCCAGTTATTCCAAAGATTCCTAGATGATAGGCTTCACCGGCTCCGTTTTCTCCATAATCAAAATGCTTAAACCACATTGGCAATTTAGTTTTGGATCCATAACTATTCCCTAAATAGAACAAACTATTCTTTTGTTTTTCTAAAATAGTACTTAAAATATTGTCATTTACTTGATAAACATACGTTCCTGTGGGTGGCACCGTTCCTAACAAACTTGGTTCAACTAGATCCTCAGAGCTAGTAAATATAGCACTACAAAGTAACCTTCCTACATGAACATCCTGTATACCACTAATAGGATCAACTGATCCTCTTTTTCTTGCCACAGACTTTATCGTTGGATCCTCCAACAAAAAGTTCTTTAGCGTAATTTCTATTATTTGACCAATTGCATAATGATTTTTAGAATCCTGTAAGTATTTGAAAATAGCTAATTCACCTACAAGTTGTCTTGTGACAGAAGTTTCCAATATGTCTAGAGCAAGTTCAATTGTAGAAGAAGGTGATCCAATTGTTCCTAATATGGAACTATTTTTTAATAAGTAATTAATCTTTTTATCAATAGCATTTTCCCAACTTATTTCCAAATTTATTACCCACCTTCCGTTCTGTATGAATGCATCAGAAAAAATATATCTTTTTCATTGTTATCATTTAGCTGAGTCATTTGTTTCATTATGATTTGTTTATAAGCTGGAATGGCTGGAGCCATATGTTTAGCTATTCTATCAGCCATGTATAGTGGGAAAGGTTCCATGATAGAGGGTGTTTGGCATTGATTTTTTATGTTGGCTAAAATGGTATTTAGTTTCGTTTCGTCACGAGCTATTGATGATGGCATTTCAATCCTTAATGCAGGACACCAAGAGTGCGGTTTATAGTAAACCACAGATAGCTTTTTTATTCCTGAAATTACTTGCTGCATCAATATTCTGAGTTCCTGATCCTCATATGGCAGTCTAACATGCCATCCTTCTTCACTTGTAAATAATTTTGGGCGTGTAAATTCTCCAGGTTCCAAGATTAAAGTGAGAATTGCTCTATCATCATAATTTTCAGGCCAATGAAGGTTTTTACCTATATCGTTCCTTGATGTATATTTTGGTATTCCGAGATAATATTTGTCGGTATATTCAAAGTCTAAAATTTTCTTATACGAAATCAAAAAATCTTTGAAATCTTCCTTAATTTTGTCAGAAGACCTCGTGTTAAGAGTTTCTATAAAATTGATAGCCTTGTACATATGTATTAATGCAGTGGTAAGGGATCCGTCGAGATATACTATATCATACTGCGCATTTGCTGCTAGTTTGATTTCCATTTCTAACATAATAGCTCTGGCTCCAATCATGTTTTCAGGATTATGTCTTTCTGGGTTAACAAACACGTCATGATTGGGAAATATCCGTTTTTCATTTTCTAATTCATTTATACCTTCTACTCCGACAGCGGCTGCAAATAGTAAATCGGTTCCTAGGAGACGGTCTACAGCATAAGCGCCATCTACTCCGCCTGAAACTAATGACTTAATATTCCTAAAATTAATATCATTATCTAGTAGTCCTATTTGTTCAAGTTGCAGACGGAATTTGTCTCTTTTACGATTAATATCATGAATTGAGCTTCGAAGTATCTCCCCAATTTCGTTAGTTTTCTGTAACATCTGTTCTACTAAGGAAGCAGGAATTTCTAGAAAAGATGGTGAATCGACTTCATACATCGTTTTTTAGCACATCACTATTCAAATTTACTGAAAAGGTGTTATAATGAGTCAAATCTGCTATAGGCATTGATATTAGATTTGTCTGTGTAATCATGTTCTTTTTACGGGTTATAGTCAGTATGAACTTAGCTTTATGCCTTTCTGATAAATCAATGTATTATGCTAGCTGATACCTCCTTCTCATTATGAGTTCCCATAGAATTGAGATAAAACATGTGAATATGCAGGCAGCTTCTATTGCCTATTTTCTTTATTCCTGTACACCATGATAATTACGAAATCCAAATGTACATAACGCAACGGGGCAGGGAGCCACTAGTCTGATTTTTCAAGCGGATCTGAATAGAATCTTTCTAGAATTTCTAACCTTATTCTGATTCTGTTTACTAATAACCGCGTTCTGAAGAGTTTAAGCCAAGTTTGGGAGTGGAAGAAAATAGAATAAAATAGAAAACTGAACAGTACATTTGTATCCAACAACTTAAATATATCTCGGATAAGGAACTATATGCCTCAAAGAATAAAAATTTCTATACCCCCTAAATACAAGTCAGCAGGACCAAACATGGAAATTGAGGTTGAAGTCGATCACGTTGCAAATCTCGATAGTGTGATTGAAAGGGCATTAGAAACGATGAAGGAATTAGAATCTGAAGAAGTACAAGGACTAGTGCAAGAAAAGTACGAAAGAAGAAAAAGAGAAAGGGCCGGACAAGAGCTAGCTTAAAAAATTTCAAATTTTTTATTTTTTCTATTCTAATAATATCATAGCATTTTCTATATAAAACACTATCAAGCATTGATGTTTCCTAACCATGTTAAATCCTACCGTAAATTCAAATCCTTGACAGTGCAGATATTGTAGAACTTTTCAATGAAGATTAAATCAGGTATAACGATAGTTTAATAATTAAAAAGTACTGATGTTGTTAAAGCAAGGATATTAGATGAAATGATCTTACCTGGATATATCGCCTGTATCTGGATCCACTCCCAAACTTCTCATTCTCTCATAACTTTCAATGATTTTCTTCTTGATATTGGTGCCGATCGGAGTCACTAGACCTAATTCAGAAAGTAATTTCGCATTTTCTCGTATATCATGATTGAGTTGAGATATCAATTTGGCATCTTGATTTTCGCTTGGTTTCTCTGTTTCTATGAAGAATTGTTTTAAACGGTCATCTTGGACCTTATGCAGATCTTCTATTAGCTTTTTATGATGTTGGACAAAGCCTACTTTAGTAAACCAGATTCCCCAAGTCTGGTATGAGACATCGCTTAAGAGTTTAGAACTAACTATCTGTCCGGCGCTTGTAAGCTCCTCCCTGAGATTGGCACCATCTGGCGTGGCATCCCTTTTGAGGTATTCTCTTGCCTCATCTAATGCATTTTCTATAATTGTTAATTCTTCCTCTGAAACTGGAATTTCTTTAAGCATAGTCACTTTATTGTACTCTTTAGAGATATTTTAGGCTTATGTGGTTATATACGATTGTTACCAATTTGAATTGGAATCACCGTTACGAATACAATACTGGAAATTATCTTTCTTTAAGAGAAGCATTTCATTTTTGCATCTAGATAATGTGCAGTAATAATATAGTCTCTTGAACGGTAAGATTTAGGATACTAAGTGACCTTATGTTAAATCGAATTTCAGAACGTTATCATCATTCATTTCTTCCAATTTAGATGTCATATTCACTATTTTCAGGAAATTTAATATCCATGTATTATGGCAGATAACCATAGTGAATAGGAACTGGCCAAAACTAAACGTAAAGCGATGATTTTGAGTATCCCAATACCTGGACTTGGCCAGATGTATGTTGGAAATTTTACTAGAGGTACAATTATCTTTGTATCGGCAATAGCCATACTTTTTTTTTCTCATAGAATTTTGAATGTTGGTTTTGAATTAATTCCACCTTTTATATTCTATATATGGCAGATTTTTGATGCAGGTAGGGAGTATAATAAAAGAAGATATTTTCCTGTACAGGGAAATATAGCATGTATGGATTGTGATTGGAGTAACTCTACCTTTTCAGAATTTTGTTCTAAATGTGGAAAAAAGATTCAAAAGACTTGTACTAATTGTAATAATCTAAACATAATAGGTGTTTCATTTTGTGGTAAATGTGGAAAAAATTTAAGTTCCTAGATTGCAATCCTAGACTAAAGCACAGTATTCATTTATTCAATTCCTTCAGACAAGCTTTTAATAACCTTCTGTCCAACTTAGACGTAGTTGAGTTTTAGGATTCCATTTAGCATTATCAATAGGAAAACTCTTCAAAGTTGCCTCAATAGAGGTATGAGCGCTTTGGCCATACAATTGTTATATAGGAGAAATTTGCAAAAGCAGTAATGAATTCAAAGTTCTATTTCTCTGCGGCAGTCTTCTCCATTGCTTTCATCTTTGTTTTGTTTTTAGATCCATCAGCACTAATTGTTGTTCTTCATGGAGGATCCAAAGTATCGACTATACCAATTACAAAATCGCCTGTAGACATCAAATCAATTTTGGAAACCGCCGAGGCTACAACGTCACCAATTGATACCACGCCACCTATTGTATCCGTGCCAGAAGATATCATTGCCGAAGCAACCGGCCCCGAGGGCAGAATAGTAACTTATGAGACCAATGCGACAGACAATGTCGACGGAAACCTTGCTACAGTTTGTAATCCGAAATCAGGCTCCATTTTTGCTCTGGGGCAGACAAAAGTGGAATGTACGGCAACCGACAACGCCGGTAACATTGGGAAGAATGAATTTGTCATTACTGTTAGAGATACCACTCCTCCTGAAACCATGCTAGGGAACGTAACAGTTGGTTGGTTGGGTTCAATAACCTCTGGTGATATGACTCCGTCTGTTGATATTAATTTTGACTTTAACGGTACCGACTTGGTAGGAATAAGCCACTATGAATGCCGATTAGACAATGGAGCGTGGAAGTCAGCGCACACATCGTCAGACATATCGGGTGAAAAAATTAACATTTGTACTTATACGGGGCTGCGCAATCCAGGTAGTCATAACTTTCAAGTGAGAGCCGTTGATACTTCTGGAAATAAGGATCCTAGTCCACCTAGCTTTATGTGGAACATAGAATCACCAGATGATGCCATCCAAGGATTGATCACCCAAGTAAACAGTATTTACCAGACTCTCAACTTGGATCCTCCACTTCGACAAGCAGTAGAAGATTTATCCGACACATCTACATCTGATGATGCCAATTCGTGTTATATGCTCAACTCATTTATGAATGAAATCAAAGTTCAGAATATGATCGGAAGTCTGAGTCTAACTGATCTTAATGATTTTGCTACAAACACACTTGCGATCATGGACAATATCGGTTGTCCCCCACCTATTGCTAATGCAGGTTCACCTCAGAGTGTTGATGCGGGAGAAAAAGGTGTGTTGTTAGATGGCAGCGACTCTCTTTATGCTGATAATCCTACTAGCGTCAAATGGAAGCAAATTGGTGGAATTCCTACTGTAGAGATCAGAAACTCTGGAAAGGCAAAGGCCACTTTTGATGCCCCCACCTCTACTCAATTCAAAGATGCTGGAAATAGCACTACGCTTAGCTTCCAATTGACCGTGGTTGGCGCCGGAGATTTAAAATCAACTGATATTACGACAGTAAAAGTAAATGCAGTAAACACCCCGCCGGTTCCGGAACCTGCAGTAAACACCCCGCCGGTCGCAAAATCACAGAGTGTTACTACCAACAAGGATACACCTGCTTCCATAACCCTCGATGCTACTGATAAGGATGGTGATAGCTTAACCTATTCGCTAAGAACTACACCCAATCATGGATCACTAAGCTCTTTTGATAAAGATACTGGATCAGTTGTTTACAGCCCAAACAGTGGGTATACAGGATCAGATAGCTTTACATTTACTGCTAGCGATGAAAGTACAACTAGTAAGACTGCAAAGGTCTCCATAACTGTCAATCCTGTAACACATATTAATACCCCGCCGGTTGCCAAATCACAGAGTGTTACCACAAATAAGGATACATCTGTATCCATAACCCTCGATGCTACTGATAAGGATGGTGATAGCTTAACCTATTCCATAGGATCTTCGCCCAATCAAGGATCACTGAGCTCATTTGATAAAGATGCTGGATCAGTTGTTTACAAACCAAAGAGTGGATATACAGGATCAGATAGCTTTACATTTACTGCTAGCGATGAAACTGCAACTAGTAATACCGCCAAGGTCTCCATAACTGTCAATCCTGCAACAAATAATACCGAGCTGGTTCCTGGAAACGAAAACCAAAACCAAAGTACTATGTCTAATACTACCTCTCTACTCTCTAATGAAACAGACTAGTTATTTCTTATTAAGTAACATTCAATTAGATATCGTAGGATTCTGTTGATTCATCAAACAATCAAAACATCTTTCAAAATCTAGTTGACCTTATATTATAGGTCGGAATAATAGAAGTAAAATTGAACAATAATACATGTAGACATTGGGCTTGTAATAAAGCAAATAATACATGCATGGGCTGTGGTGCTATAATTTGTCCAATATGTCTAAAAGAACCTGTAAACTGCAAATGTGAAAATAAAGATATTTGTTGTACATCATGAATTACGGCCAGTCTATTGTTATTTAGATTGGATGCTCGTAGCGCTAAGACCACAATTTTTCATTCTTTCAAAATTATTTGCGTATTTTAATATAGTAATTGGTTTGGTAACACAACGAAAATTTTTAGCTACCACCTTGTTTAAAGTTGGAATGTTACAATCTCCAATTGCTTAAGATTGATTTAGGAAATACTTAATATCCTAATATCCTTTACACTAATAATGACATCAACTCAAACTTCTGTTTCTAAGTGGCATATGAAAGCCGATTACGTAGAGACTTGCAACTGTGATTTTGGATGTCCCTGTAACTTCAATGGGTTTCCAACAAATGGATTCTGTAGGGCTTTGACATTATATCATATTCAGGCAGGGAGTTACGGTGATGTTAAATTAGACAATCTTGATGTTGTAACAGCATTCTCATGGCCTAAGGCCATACACGAAGGTAACGGAACTGTACAGTTATTCATTACAAAGAACTCAAACGAGCAGCAACGTAATTCTGTCATCACTATCTTTTCTGGTCAAGCCAAGGGAGATGGTCCATTCGCAATATTTGCATCTACTTGTAAATATTTTCTTGAGCCTCAATTTGTGGTTATGGAGGTAAAAATAGATGGTAAGAAGAGTAGTTTTTCCATTCCAGATATAATGGATGTTCAAGTAGAAAGTTTCGTAAATCCTGTTACTGGTGAAGAACAGGATACGAAGATACAGCTTCCGAAGGGGTTTATATGGAAACTTGCCGAAGCGGCGAAAACAAAGCTAATGCGTATATCCACACCCAACTTGAATTTCGATGATTCGGGTAAAAATGCGTTCTACTCAGTGGTAGAATTTAGTGGTCCTTGATTGATTGCACCTTAATGAAGTGAAATTATTAGAGTTTCGACATGATCATATCATAGTTTCAATTAAAAGTGAAAGTCAGGTAAACATGATATCATTGGTTGAAGCATGGAGGGATACATTACGATATCAGTGTTAAAAACGGATTCTTAAATTATTTTACAATAAGCTAAGCTTTACTTCTTTCTCTTAAACAAAGTTCAGGTTTATAGGAACAGTGTTTCATTTTTTACGCATCGACTCGATTATTTTTATTACCTTGATTTTCATATTTCGTTCAATGCCGTTTACAGGATGATTATCTCTTCCGGAGACCGCCACTCTTTACATCATGGTGAAAACATGTAAAATCTCTACACCAATAACAAATACCACAATTTGGACAAAAAGGCTTTAAAAGTGTCGGATGAAATTCGGTGTAGCAGTTAAAGCAAATCATTAGTTTTTTCATATAATTGAGTCGTATTTAAAATTGGTTAGCTTTTGTACATCCCAATAAACAAAATTTTTCTGTAACCATGATTTATTTAGAAATTAGTAACTCCTGCGAGCTAATGGTTAGCAGAGGCTAATCATTAATCACGTGCGTTATTCAAACCGAATCTTTTGGGATAAAAATAACTTGATTCGATGATTGTACTACAAAGCGTAAATATGTTGCTATAGTCTTTAATTTAACTTGAACAAAATCAGAAAGTTATTACATGTATCAACAGCAATCTTAATTGCTTCAGTAGTTTTGTCAGTATTATTTTCAAGTGCGACGCAATATTCAAATGCCCAAGGCTCTGAGGGAACCGTGGTAAGAGATTCACAAACCGTTCTTCTTGAAGGTATGTCGATTCCAGCAACCGATTATATTCATCTATACGATGTTACACCATATATGATAAAGGTGGGTCATGTTGCCGCAAAGCTTCCTTGTGATAGCAACTCAGAAACATCGTTGAAATTGCTTATAGGTCAGGCACCAATCCTTAAGCCTGCTAATCTAGAGTTGGTTAAGGAATTGTCTAAACCAGGAGGAATGTGCATATACCATGTAGATATTGAATCTGCCAAGCAGGGTGATAATGGAATTATTACAGATATAGCAATACAAAACCCAACAAATCAACTCATAAAATTTCCTCCAACTGCCACAATTGTGATAGGTGTTGATGAAATCATGCCGGGTGCGGAAGAAGCAGAAGCTATGGGAAATATGTCAATGGGTAACAGCACGGGCTGACCAATTAATAGAATATGTTTGGTAATAACACATCTCTTTTTTAGTTGGATCTAATTTTTTACTTTTTGCTTTTTATCTATTTTAGTTATGATTCTATGGCCTTTCTGAGATTTATTATTTCATCACAGATGTCATCATTATGAAAGAAAGTGGTACAATGATTAGCACAGTAACCCTAATGCTTAAGACCGTTACCATGAAGATGATTTATATAATTTATGTCTTCGGTCTTTTTAGTTGAACCGATTAAACCTAAAAATATAGTTTTTCACTCAAGTCGTAGTCTATGATGACTGTGGTGATTTGTCGTTACTACTTCCGGCTGACTGTTTGCCCTGTTTTAGAAGTAGTGGGGTGATTGCCTTTGACACCAAGAGTCCTGTTACTGCTCCAATCGCAATTACTGGCAAAAGATCAGTTTGTCCACCCATGAATCCTAGCAAGAGAGTTATGGTTAATGGAAGAGGAAATCCAGCACATGCTACACCAGCCATCCCTGCGAGCACTCCTACGCCCTGAGGGATAAACGTTAGAATTTCTGATAGTGCCAGTCCTAGCGTGCCTCCTATGAACAGTAACGGAAAGATAGGACCTCCTTCAAAACCTGAG
>DATADQ010000009.1:0-1890 GCA_036258455.1 Nitrososphaeraceae archaeon
GTCGAACCTTAAGGCTTTGTCCCTTGGTAAGTAAAACTTATCTTTATCAACAACGCCCTTTTTTGTTACTACACGCCATTCATTTACCTCTTGAACCTCGCCCAAATCGTAGTCCTCCAGTCCTCTTGCTTCCTTTTTTATTATCTTATCCCAGTCTATTGATTCGTTCACATAGACTCCGTGACCAACATTTCATATAAACATTCAAAGAACGAAACATGTAGTCAAAGAATGGGATGGCTTTAACATTTCCAATAATCTATCGGATACATGAATTTATTTTGACATCACAATTTTACTACTATGATCATCTGAGTTATATTAGATGTTTGTAACATAAAATTTAAAACTGATTGCGAGGCAACTAGTGGGAAAGATCTTTTCGTAGATGAACAAGAAACAATCAAGCCCACCAGTTACCTCGCCAATTTAGGCAGCTGTGCTGGTGGATCGTACTATTTAACGAATGTGTAAAAAAGATACATAAGATTTATTGACGTTCGACTTATATCCATAAAACTAAAACAGCAATCTTTGCTATTGCTATTACTGCCATTGTTATTACCAGTTTGTTCGATACAAAGATATATGCATAACAGGATTCTAACAAAGAATCTATCTGCTATCTTTCTTATTCAGTTCGATCCTAGTGAGTCACAGAAACAATTTCTCTATTTATGAAATCATGGAATGCTGGATCAAACCATTTTTCCATTTCAATAGTTTTTTGCCATATTTCCATTAATGTTCCTTGCTTGAATGCACTTTTATACCATCGAACCCAACCAGTCCACTCATTGTCATTTAATACTTTTCTCTGACGCATATGAAATGCATGCGCAAACGTAAATAGAATATCGTAAGCATATGCTAATTCTGGTGACTCCGCATCTACCTTACTTAAAACCTTTGTCAGTTGAGGCCGTCCAATTAAGATCTCGACTTGTGTGTGCATTCTTTCCGCCAAATCATTTAGAACCTTGGTTTCTATGTCTACTGACAGGCTCTGTGCTTGTTTTCTGGAGAAATACAGGATTACAAACAGTGTACCGATTAATGCGACCGCTTCTCCCATACTGAATATTTCCACTAAACCAATTTCAGACATTATTAATTAATAAAAAATTGTTATACAAATTGATTTCTGGTAATTTAAAAGTTCTAACGGATCTTATTATCCATTGCTAACATTTTGACTTGATAGTTTAGGATTAGGAGACCATCATGCTTAGACATCGCTTCACGAAGGTTTTGTTGTTGTGTATGAATCATGTAGTAATATATACCCATTAGCACGGCGAAAATAGTTCCAATTATTGCTAAAATGGTTATTACTATAATCAATACCTTTTTTTTGATGCTCATTTGATTTCTTCAAGTGCTAAAGGAATCTTATTATCCATTGCGGTCATCTTGGCTTTTAGTCTCCTTTTCTTCTATAAATGTGACAAGTTCAACTTTCGTGTGGGTCATGTAGTGGTCCCATTTTCTGTATTTGGCATAGTCATCATATTCATATTTCAGTTTCAGTTCTTTATGACAAACAGGACAGACCCAGTTATCTGTCAATTAATCCAATATCACTACAAAAAAGTTTTGAAAAGGAGGATTCTAAATAAGCGAAAGGATCTAACGGATGATTTGCATTTAATTACTCGTGCTGAAGACAAACTGCAATCACTGTAGTAAATTATTTATCTCTCTTTTCGTCTTCTTTTAAATTTTGTTTATATGTAACATATCAATAGCAATAATCATGACAGATACAAATTCTTCAAAAGAACTCAATGCTGGAGGTTACCTTGCAGCTTACTTTTACAGAGTTCCAAAAAAGAACCACAACGCTATCTCACAGAACCTTAAGAAGTTTATTCCATGGTTTGTAAGTAA
>DATADQ010000010.1:0-4038 GCA_036258455.1 Nitrososphaeraceae archaeon
GGACCATACATTTTGTTTCGGATCTATTAAGATAAAACTGATAATTTATTGTGTCTGGCTCGTCATTTTCTACCATTCTGCTCATATCCCGTATCAGTTTCTTGAACTCTTCAATTTTTCCTTTTTCTATATTAAATTCTGCTCTAACATTTATTTGATTAGTATTCATTTATTTCCTCTCTCCAAATTAAATTCATTATCTTTTTATCTGTTTAATATTTCAACGAGCTATTAAATACGATAAATGATATGTATCTCATATTTATAAGAAAAGAAGCGATTTGATTCTTCATAATTAAATCAAAAATGTTTCGGTACAGAAAAATTTATTCTATGTTGTTATTTTTTCCTTTTTTTAAATTTCTTTTTAGACAACATACTAAAATTTTTGAAGTTATATCATTACCTAGCTCATTAAAACACCCTCTATGCCATTATTTGCGCAGTGGTCTGAAGCCTGCGCGAACATCTTCCGAAAAGAGTTGTGGTTGTTCCCAGGCTGCAAAATGACCGCCTTTGTCGTGCGCCTTGTAATAAATAAGCTTGGGATAGGCTCGCTCTGCCCAGCTTCGTGGAGGAGTATAGATATCGTAAGGGAAGGCGCTCACGGCAACTGGGATAGATACGTTTTTTACGTCGAAAAAGGGCAACTTGTTTTCCCAATAAAGACGCGCCGAAGAAATCGCAGTATTTGTCAACCAATAGAGCGTGATGTTATCGAGTATATCGTCGCGTGTCAGGCTTGTTTTGAACACATCGCCTCGTGTAGGGCCTGTTGGATGCCCTTCAAAGATACCTGACATAAGCTCCAAACTAAGCCAATCGTGGTCGAGGATCCAGGCGGCTAGGCCAACTGGTGAATCTGCAATTCCATATAGTGTCTGTGGGCGGTTTCCCATCTCAAGTGCGTAGGCTACACCTTTAGTAAAAAAGAATTTCAGCCGCTCGAAAGCGTGTCTTTCGTCGGCTGAAAGATCGGCTGGCATAGGACCGCCAGTCTGGATTGCCTTTGAAACATTGGATGGAACAGCACCAGCCATGTTGGTGTGAATACCGATCAATTCCGGAGGTGCCTGTACACCCATCTGATCGGTGATAACCGCACCCCAATCGCCGCCCTGCGCTCCATAGCGTGTGTATCCGAGGCGGTTCATGAGAACTATCCATGCACGTGCAATGCGGATGGGGTCCCAGCCCGTAGTGGTCGGCTTTCCTGAGAACCCGTAACCAGGCATTGATGGGATTACGAGATGAAAGGCATCAGATGTAGTCGCCCCATGTGCTGTGGGATTGGTCAGTCGATCGATAATCTTCAACTGCTCTATGATCGACCCAGGCCATCCGTGCGTGACGATGAGCGGCAACGCATTCTCATGTTTTGAGCGGACGTGTAGGAAATGAATGTCCAGCCCATCGATCGCCGTAATAAACTGTGGCAGGGAGTTCAGTTTCGCTTCGACCTTACGCCAATCGTGTTGGGTTGTCCAATAGTGAGCGAGTTTCTGAATAGTCGCAAGCTGCACGCCTTGCGTTTGATCAGTGACGGTTTCTTTTTCAGGCCATCTTGTCGCGTTTATGCGCCTGTGCAATTCAACAAGTTCCTCTTCCGGAACATTTACATGAAAAGGACGAATATCTGAATTGTTCAGATTATTCATATTATTAGTTATATTCTTGTTATTAGACATATTCTCCTGTAAAACTGGTGGTGCTGTTTGGTTTATTGCTGATGCTTCTCTAATGTTCTTAAGAATGTTCGAGATACCAAAAATTCCCACCCCAAGAGACAACGATCCTGCTCCCAAAAGTTTCAGAAATTCCCGCCTTGAGAATGGTCTATCTTTCAAACTGTCTTTATCATCAGACATTATTTATAACATATTAAAGGAAATATTAAAACTTTTATAATAAATGTAAGAATTCTTAAAAAAAATAAGGAAAAAGAAGGATAAATGTATAATTTGTAATTACAAGAATGATATATAATTTATGCCTCCTATTGCTATTACATCGACATATCTAATAGTATGAATTACAATACAATATGCCAAAATTCAGACTATTAATTTTTGATATTTAATAGGTAAAGGTTATATATTTAAAATATGTTCCAAATTTATGGATCTTTTTGCTAGTATGGTAAAGTTGATTCCAGGAGGTTATGAATGGATATTTATAATATTAATAATAGTAGTAATTATATTCGGTGCCAAGAAAATTCCTGAATTGGCTCGCTCATTTGGCAAGGCAACATCAGAATTTGAGAAAGCACGTATACTAGCAAAAAAAGAAGTGGATAAACTTCATGATGCAGATAGAGTAACTCGAGAAAAGTTAGAATCAATTGCAGATACTTTAAGAATAGACTATATCGGTAAGGATGATGAATCCTTAAAGAAGGATATAGATGCAGCAATAAAAAGAGATAAAGAATATGATATTTAAGTAACATTTTTGATATCTTGTTCAATGAGAAAACTTTAATTTAATTTCTGGAATCAAATCAAAATAATGATGTATTAGGTAATGAAAAACTTTGGATTCATATCTGCTTGGTCCCATTGACTAAATGGGTTCGACAACTAAAATTTAAGGCTCGGAGGGCTTCGAACTCTCATTATAACAGGGTTCGGTAACATAATATATAATAAGATTTTGAAAAGTTATTTCTGTTAAAGATTAAGTCAAATGATTATTTTAAAAAGGAGTTTCAAACTTGTTTTGTTGTCTCATTTAGAATTCATAATATTAGATGTTTTGTATGTTTTCATCTTTTTTGATATTTATAATAAATCAATATAAAGGTATAAGGTTAAAATATATTTATGAGTAACAATGATGACAAGACTCGAATGTCAACTAAATCCTTATCCATAGAGAACAATAACAAAGAATCTGTTGACAAATATAAAGAAAAAACTCAATCTTTTACTGATAAAATCGTTAATAAATTATCACCTATGGATGATTTTAGGAGTACAAATGAAACTGTAGAAGATAAATCATCTAATCTACGATTTATAACGTTTGGTTTATTTACTTTGATTGGTTTTATAGTACTGATTTATGCAATATTAGTCATGGTAGTATCTGACAGAGCAATTCAATCTGCTAATGTATTTTTTATAGTTACTATATTGAGTATTTCTATATTGGAAGGAGTTCTAGTATACAAAGTCGTTTTATCAAAATAGGATAATATTTTTAATATATTTCTATTTATGTCATATTTGCTATTTTTTCTGTATCTTGATAGATGTTATTGAATTCTTCTACTACATATGGTCAAGGGTGTGTGAATTACTTGATTTTGACACAATTTTGTAGTTCAAAAAGCATTGTTATTTTAATTCAAAATACAAAAATCCAAAAATTCTAATATTCGCTAAATTTAGTGATCTAAAAAAGTACAAGTTATTTCTTAATTACTTATGGTATTACTTGAGTTGATATCATCTTTAAGATCTCAAAAAAAGTTAGTATATATGTCAATCCTCCTGAAATTACACCAATACTTAGTAAACCAGCAAATCCTGATATTGGTACAATAAATTGTACCATGATATCTACATTCGAATTTATAGTGGAAGAAGTTCCTAAAGTTGTTCCATTTAAAACTACATCTAATATCCCTGAACCAGCCAAGCCTGCATAAATCATAACTATTGTAGTTCCTGCTCCTCCAATATTCATACCAAGTAAATGGATGCCTGCAAGAATTGATTTGAATCGTGTAATTTTCTTCCCCATGTGAATTTCAAGATGAAGATAAAATACTGCAGTACTGCTATCGCTACAATCAATATAAGATAAAATATGTATCCTAGAAAGAACCATTTAGATGGTCCATCAAAAGTCAAAGAGAGATATTGAATAATATTAATATTAGAAATTGTTATCTGAAAGCCTATTATTATCAATGTTAATATCGTTATAACTGCACCTTGGATTATAGCTGAGAGAATAAATATATTTCCCCAGTATCCTTGAGAAGAAATATCGATTTTTCGAGGTTCTGTCGGCACGATTACTTTTTTT
>DATADQ010000011.1:0-2489 GCA_036258455.1 Nitrososphaeraceae archaeon
GATTCTTTTGTCACCTGGAGGTAATCTTGTTGTAGGTTCGATATTGATTGTGCATATTGTGGTTGATACTTTGATATTTCATCGATTGTTCTTAGCATATTTTGCTTGCATGTGTCTAAAACTTCCACGTTTTCTGTTGCGGTTTCTCTTGACTTATCTGTCATATTGTTCACCATTAAATGGTGTTAAAAGGGTATATAAGTGTTTGGTAGCAAATGGGGTTCAAAGGTATAAAAAACCATCTAATGTACTGAACCGCTATTCTCCAATTAGAGCTCCTTATGACCAAAACCATTCAAAATAAGACAAGATTGGTAATCCGTTATTGATTTGTAGTAATTCGATAGAAAAATAAACCCACTGCATGATGAAGACAGATGACATGCAAATAAGCCATTGTGATTTTCCCGAAGGGATTTTGTACGATCTTGATAATTTTGTTTGGATTAAAAATGATGATAATGAACATTCCATAGTTACCTTAGGTGTAACACCAATTCTTCTTTCACTGGCAGGAAAACTCACCAAGATAAAACTAAAAGAAATTGGGACCATTATCGAGAAAAATAAGAGCGTTGGATCAATTGAAAGCCTCCGCTATTTCGGTATGGTGAGGTCCCCTATTGAAGGAAAAATTATTGAGGTAAATAATACGCTATCTGATAATCCTAAAACTGTTAATGATTTTCCGTACAGTGATGGATGGTTTGCAAAGATAAAGATGCAGGGTTCAGATTCAAGTCCTGAACCAGATTTTAAGAATGATAATCTAAAATTTATTGACGAATGTCATGATGAAATTGAGAAATTAATAGAAGAACTTCATGTAAGATGTTTTTCAGCATTTCCTGATTATGAGATGTTCGAAATTGGCGTAGAGTGTGCAGCTACACTTACAAAACTGGACGAATTAATCTGCAAAATTGATGTGGGAAATGTAGTACATGTTGTTTCTGATGATACTTCAGCCGATCTTGAAATGATTAGATGGTCTGAAGAAAGAGATCAAAATCTATTAGAAGTTAGAAAAGAAGGAAACCTATATCATTTTATAGTAAAGAAAAAAAGATAAATTAGATATTTGAGAATTAATAGTAAGTGGGGAGAGTATTGAGATCTATCTTACTACTTCTCAATTGGGTTATCTATCATGTTTCCCCATTCTGTCCACGATCCGTCATAATTTTTGACATTGGGGTATCCAAGCAGATATTTTAGTACAAACCATGTATGAGATGATCTTTCGCCAATTCTACAATATGAAATAACTTCTTTATCTGGTGTAATTCCTTTTGCGTTATAAATCTTCGTTAGCTCATCAGCCGACTTGAATGTTCCATCGTCATTGACAGCTTGAGCCCATGGAATATTTGCTGCACCGGGAATATGCCCACCTCTTTGAGCATGTTCTGTAGGGTATTCTGGTGGAGCCAAAATTTCTCCTGTGAATTCTTTTGGACTTCTAACATCTACTAAAGCCTTACTGCCAAGAGTATCGCTCACATATCTTAGAAACACGCGTATATTATTATCTGGACCAGAACTCTTGAAATTTCCAGGTGAATAAGTAGGAACATCCTTTGTAAGTGGTTTATCTTCCTCTAACCATTTTTTCCTACCCCCATTCATCAATTTCATATTCTTAACTCCATAATACTTAAGTGCCCAAAATGCGAAAGCAGCAAACCAATTATTAAAGTCGCCATAGAGAATTAATGTTGTATCATCATTTACTCCGATTCTTTGTAACAATTCTTGACATGCTTGCTTGCTAAGAATATTTCTTGCAACAGGATCGTTTATGTCCACTTTCCAATCTAGAAGGACTGATCCAGGAATGTGTCCCAAAACATAGTTGGCAGTAGGATCATAGTCGACTTCTGCAATGCGAACCTGGGGATCATTTAGATGATCCTCGACCCATTTAGTATCTACCAGAACTTCTGGATGAGAATAATTCACTTCATAACACCTATATTCAATTTACTTTGAGATTATATTAGTTTTTCAATCACCACATAAAAGCGGTTTCACGTAGACGACAGTTGTAGATGATCTAGCCATGATCCGCACCTCTATAGCCAATCTGCAATTCTGCATCACCATCATACTTTGGCTTGACGGCAAGCTGTGCTGGAGTATATATTAGATGCTCCTTTGTAAATGATGATAATTCATAGTCATTTGTCATATACAATGCATAAAAGGGACATGCATCAACGCACAGACCACAAAACACACATTTTCCGTAATCAATCTGTGGCATAATGGATTTTTTGTTATGTTTCCATTGTTCATCGACTTTTACCATTCCAATTGCTTCAGCAATCCCCTCACATGCAATTGCACAAAGCTGGCAGCCAGTACATTTATCATGAAATAGGATATGACGCCCTCTAGAACCTGCGATTCCGACACCTCTCTTTGGATCAAATTGATATCCATCACCAACAAACTTTAGTTTCTTTTCTGGATATCTCAATGTAAAT
>DATADQ010000012.1:0-8412 GCA_036258455.1 Nitrososphaeraceae archaeon
TTTTCTTCCAGGTGGGGTTGTCCTTCCTACTGATGATTGGCGGCCTACATGTTGATGTCTTCCACCTCCATGTGGATGATAAACTGCAGCTTGTGCTATTCCCCTCACTTTGGGATAAAGCTTGCCATGTGCAATCATGTATTTGGCCTTGTTTCCTGCCTTAAGAAATGGTTTTTCTTTTCTTCCTGCACCCGAAACAACTCCTATCATTGCCTTGCATTTAGGATTCAATATTGTAAATTTCCCTGATGGTAATTTTACCGATACACCTTGAGAGGTATGAGAAAATACGATGGCAGACGATCCAGCTGACTTTACGAGCTTTCCACCATCTCCAATGTTCCTTTCTAGATTACAAATAAGGGTCCCGTCTGGAATCGATTCCAGAGATAGGATGTTATTTGGTTTAAATTCGACATTATTTCCAATTTGGATTTTTTCACCAACTTCCATGCCATCAGGTGCAGGCAAATAGTTAATTTCCTTATTAAATTGAATTTTAGCCAAGGGTGCATCTCTTCCTCGTTCGTGAATAATGTCAACTATCGAACCAATTTTTTGTTCAGATGATTGTAAATTTGGATATTTGGCAGGTACAATTTTTCCTGTTTTAATGGATTGAAATTGTTTCCCTCCTCTTCCCCTTCTACGTACTAAAGGTCTTTTGCCCAATACTGCCCATCGAATTATTGAATATCATCATGATTTTAATCTTTTGGAAAATAAACTACTTTTTTCTGAGGTTTGGCTTACTAAGATTTGTGAAGAGTAATCCTCGACAAAGGTATAAAGATAGGTACGATAGTACTTGATATCGTGAGTCAAAACACTCTCTCGCTGAAGGTTCTCGAAGCATATACGCGAGACGTAGGTCGTGGAGTGGCTAGAATCGATTATGATTCAATGGACTCGTTAACTGCATCTACGGGTGACGTTATAGAAATCCGAGGAAAAAGAAGGACTGTAGCAAAATGTCTACCACTTTATCCTTCTGATGAGGGGAAAGGAATAGTAAGAGTAGACGGCCTGGTGCGCAACAACGCAGGTGTTGCTATTGGAGACACCGTAATTGTGAAAAAGATAAAAGCCGTTCCTGCAGAAAAGGTAATTGTTGCACCGTTGGAGGCTATACCACCCATTGACGAACGTTACCTTGCTGATGCACTTGAAAGCGTACCATTAATTAAAGGTGATAATGTCATGGTGCCTTATTTTGGCGGCAGGCTTACCTTTCAAGTAATAGGAGTAACACCAGCATCAGATGCAGTACTGGTAACTCAGAAAACCATATTCCACATCGCAGAAAAAGGTGAAACCCTTAGAGGTGTTCCTCAAGTAACTTACGAAGACATTGGAGGACTAAAAGAAGAGATCCAAAAAGTTAGAGAAATGATAGAGCTGCCACTGAGACATCCGGAAATCTTTGAAAAATTAGGTATTGAAGCACCAAAAGGTGTATTATTATATGGACCTCCTGGAACAGGGAAAACTCTTCTTGCAAAGGCAGTTGCGAACGAAAGTAATGCTCATTTTATAAGTATTTCTGGACCAGAAATCATGAGTAAATTTTATGGTGAATCTGAAGCTCGATTAAGAGAAATCTTCAAGGAAGCAAAAGAGAAGGCACCTTCGATAATATTTATTGACGAAATAGATTCAATAGCTCCTAAAAGAGAGGAAGTTACTGGTGAAGTCGAAAGAAGAGTTGTGTCTCAATTATTATCTCTCATGGATGGACTTGAGGCAAGAGGAAAGGTTATTGTAATAGCCGCAACAAATCGTCCAAATGCAATAGATCCAGCTCTTAGAAGACCAGGAAGGTTCGATAGAGAGATTGAGATCAAAGTCCCAGATAAGCGTGGGAGGCTGGAAATATTGCAGATTCATACAAGGAATATGCCTCTTGACACTGATGTGGAACAAGATAGAGTGGCTGCTGTAACACATGGATTTGTTGGAGCTGATCTTGAATATCTCTGCAAAGAAGCTGCCATGAAATGTCTGAGAAGATTATTACCTGAATTAAATTTGGAAGATGAAAAACTATCTCCTGAAGTCTTAAATAAACTCATAGTCACTAGAGCAGATTTTGAGAATGCAGTGAAAGAGGTCACACCGTCTGCTATGAGAGAAGTATATTTGGAATCACCAGATGTTCCTTGGTCTGCCATAGGCGGATTAGAGGGTATTAAGCGTGAATTACAGGAAGCTGTAGAATGGCCATTAAGATTTCCAGAACTTTATACTAAACTAGGACATGCTATGCCAAAGGGCCTATTGTTGCACGGTCTATCAGGAACTGGTAAGACACTCTTAGCCAAAGCTGTTGCCACCGAGTCTGAAGCCAATTTCATTAGTGTAAGGGGACCAGAACTGCTGAGCAAGTGGGTAGGAGAATCAGAACGTGGCATTAGGGAAATTTTTAGAAGAGCAAGACAGGCAGCTCCATGTGTTGTATTCTTTGATGAAATAGATTCAATAGCCCCGGTCAGAGGAATGGGTGGAGATAGTATGGTTACAGAAAGAGTAGTGTCACAATTGCTTACAGAATTAGATGGTATCCAGTCACTTTCAGGAGTGGTAGTACTGGCTGCTACAAACAGAGCTGATATTATTGATACTGCATTGTTACGACCTGGGCGATTTGATAAAATCTTGTTAGTTCCGTTACCAGATAAATCAGCTAGACAAAAAATATTGGAGATACATAGTAAGGATAAGCCACTTGGTACAGATGTTGACTTGACCAGAATTGCTGAAATGACGGATGGTTTCAGTGGTGCTGACACCAGCTCTGTCGTTAATACAGCTGTATCACTGGTTCTACACGAATATCTCGCAAAATATCCCACACCTGAAGAAGCAGCAAAACATGCATCAGAGGCGCATGTAATGATGAGGCATATTGAAGAAGGCGTGAAAAAGATTAAAGCTCAAAGAGAAGGTAAACCGGGAGAGAAGGTTTCGGTTCAGTACTACAGATAATATCAGTTGCACTACTCTCATTTTCTTTTGGATTTAATTATGACAATCTGTGAATGTAATAGCAAATAATTCTAATCATGGCTGTATAGCTTTTCCCTAATGACTTCATAGGCCTTGGCGGCATCGTCCATACTTAGAATCAATATTATTTCATTTTGTGAGAAAAAAGCATTGTACAGAGGAATACGATTGTTGTGCAGTATGGAAAAAACAATTGATAGTACTTCATATGTATTTTCTTTATCTGATTGAACAGTAATTGTAATTTTAGAAAGCCCATCTTTTATTTCTCCTGTTGCACCTTTGTGAGATGATTTAAACATACTTCGGATTTGATCTATGTCTTCAGCAAATAGTCGAATTTGCTTATTACTTCTAAACATATTGTATCCGCTACCCAATTCAAATATTTCGTCTAAAACTTGATAAATCTCATCGGTTTCATGGAAGTCAATATCTATAATACTACCTGTTAGAGTCATTCTGACTCCTTCGAAAACTGGATGATCTTCGTAGTCAATTTCATACAAAGTATCTGCAAATCGTTTTATCGCTACTACAAGGGTATTGATGTTAACTTCAGACTTTGTAAGTTTTTCAACTTCTGGTTTAATCTTTTGTGCTAATGCAGTATAATTTGCTATCCCTGTGCTTAACGCCTGAAAAAATAACGTGTTAGAACCAATAATTTGTTTAACTGCATGAGGTACGGAAAAAGTTTGAGGATACATACATTTTATACAGGGTATAAAAGTAATAAACCTTTCTTCTATATCTAAAATACTACTATATGTACGAAAACTTACAAAATGTTAGAATTCGTGTTATGGCATGTTTGGCCCATTTAGAGGCGATCAAATTCACCCATATTGTTCTAATACAGTTGACAAAGAGTCTTTTTAAGTAAATCAAAAATATTGTCGGTATTGACTAAGCGTGAATTTATTATAGATAACGGAAGAGAAAGAATTCAGGACTTGGGTTATCTCCACAAAAATGTTGCAATTAAATATCTAATGAAGAGGCGAAGGTCACTATTAATGACAAAAAATCTGGAAAAAGTAGAGGCTCTTTTTGTCGATCTTCCTAGGAAAATAAGCATAATTGGCAAACAGATTACCCACAATTATGAAGTTAACTGGGAAAGGCAAGGGGTGACTGAATTTGAAGGATCAAGATTTGTATTTACACTCAAGTCACTGGATAATTAAATCAAATACAAAAACAATCAAATTTTTCACGGTATACTAATATGATTATCTTTTCCATATTGTTATTCATATTATGTCTTAGTATCACAGAAATCAAAATCAGCCAGCATATTGCAGCTTTCCTTCATTAAGAACTAAAAAACTACACTATCAGTTCTTTGATGATTACTCAAATACAGATCAATTTTAATAGTCTTGCACCATGATTATATCACTAGTTTCCATTCAATCGTATCTATCGGTACCAGATTATCATTGTTCAATCTGATTTGAGCAGCTCAAATTATTTAGAAGAGTATTTATAATATGCAAATAAACCAAATAAGTATAACTATATATTCTGAATTTGGTGAAGACACTTGAAATATCCTATAAGAAATGTTGTATTAGAAAAAATAAAAGAAGTAGGAAATTTGTCGGATAACGAGTTATTGAGCAATTTAGAAAAAGATGGCGTACAAATAACAGCAGCCGATTTAAACAAAACGTTACTCGATTTAGAAATATTTGGATTAGTTAGAGTAAGTTGGTTAACAAAAGACAAAAGACGAATAGAGCTTGTTAAATGATGGATTTTTTTATTTTAAGTAAGTTGAATAACCCATAATATTTTGTCAGGCCTAGTATCTAAAATGAGCCCTGTGTTATACGATTCTCATATTCATCTCACTGATACTGAATATGATAATTATTTGCCGTCAATTCTCATAACTTTGAAAAGAATGCGAATAAAGGCTTGTTCTGTAACAGTAAACATTTCGTATTCATTAAAGGCAATAAAACTTTTTAAGGAAAAGAATGTTCAAAGCTATGTTTACAATTTTGTTGGAATCCACCCACAATTTGCAGACGAAAATATCTCAAAGTTTGAAGAAATTGTTATCTCAAATATGCATATTATTAAAGGGATTGGTGAAATAGGACTAGACCCTACTTACTACAATCTAGAAAAGAATACTAAAATGTCACAAGTTCAGGTATTTAATAAAATGTTATCTATTGCAGAAACATATGATAAGCCCGTTTCAATACATTCTAGAAATTCACTGGACGAAATTCTGACTTTGCTGTCAACATATAACCTGAAAAGAGTATGCCTTCATTGGTTTGATGGAACTCCACAGCAACTAGAGAAAGCTCTTGATATGGGCCTGTATATCTCCTACGGTCCATCACTAGTCTACTCAAAGAAAAAACAAGGTCTGCTGAGGTTAACAAATGAAAAGAAATTACTAATTGAAACTGATGGACCTGTAAGATATGCATCATGTTTTAGGAATGTTATTACACTACCCTCTTCAGCTCTCATGAGTGTCGTAAGAAGCATATCAGAAGTTCTTTGCTTATCTCCTAGTAACGTGATAATTGCACTTGAAAAAAATTCAATTTTATTCTTTGATTAATATCTAAATATGGTTTCTTCAATAAGGAAGGTATAAAATAGCCTTCACGAATACTGTGAGATATTGAATAGAGTTAAAAAACTATCAACAGATCTTTTAAACCGGTATCCAGATAAATTTAATGTTGATTTTCAACAAAATAAGAAAATAATAGATGAGATTGCAAAAGTTAGATCAAAAGAGTTGAGAAATCAGATAGCAGGTTATATTGCTTCATATATCAACAAGCAAACAAAAGAACAAAATAAGAAAGTTGAGCAAGACGTTGACGAGACGTCATCATTAGGTAACTAATAGAAAATTGATTACATTAAAGTTATTGGGCTCCATCAAGAAATATTGCGGTAAAGACAATATTATAATCCATGAAAAGGAAATTATGTTATCCAATATATTTTCCGTACTTAATCAAAACATTAACAATTCTAATTTAATTGATAAAGAGAATCTCTTAATTTTGATTAATGGTGTAGATTTATCAGTACCTGGCTCTGATCAAAAAATCAAATCTGGGGATATTGTGACTATTGCGAACCTAATTCATGGCGGTTAAGTTGATTTACTACTTGACAAAACGTAACTTGACATGAAAGAAAAGATCCTGACCATTAGTAACTTCCCATTGTATAAAATTGATTCAATTTTTGTAGCAATTATCTGTACAGAGGTCCTAGGTATTGCTGACATAGGAGTAACTATTACAACATTTAGAAAAATGTTCCCAGACGTTATGATTCAAGGTATTAATCCACGTTATATTTTTGGTAAAAGACATATCTTTGAAGTAATAAAGATCATTTTGGAATCTAACGAAAGAAAAATCAAAATCGCTAAAAGATTGGAGATGGAACTTCTACTGAGGCTAGTTTGTAGTAATCAAGTCGATAAAGCAATTAAGATTGGCGGGATAAAAAATAATGGTTTTGGGTGTTTCGTTTTACTTTCTCAAAAGAAAGGTACAATAATTGATTCGTTAAAATATTTAAGCAAAATGTTTGTTAAACAAAATAGCTCCCTCTTGAATGCAACAAAAGAAAAAATGATCAACATGTGTGAAAGATTGGAGTTTCCATGTGGCAATTTTAATAAAAATGAATTTTTAAAAATTCTAACGGAAAAAGCAGCGCTTGTTTCATTGTAGGGTAACTTACAATATTAACTTATGAATTGCATCTGATTTCCTTTTCATTTTATTGAAGATATCTTTTCTTTCACAGAGCTAAATATTTGATTGGCTCTGAGAATCGAAATACCAGCTAGTCTATTTATTATTTGGATCAATATTATCCAATTTGGATTATCAAGATTTACTTTAATATCTAAATCACTAGTCACTGTGGAAATAATTTCTTTAGAATGCAATTTAGTTTGCCTTTTTTCTATCATAACCATAAACGTTTCATGATGGCCTATTTTTGTACAAAGCCGTTTGACAACACTATGAATCTCAATTATTTCTGCCCTACAAATTTTTTCTAACGGTATAATTCTTAGAACATATCTGAATCTCCATGGTTCATTTCTAACCATTTCTTTACAATTTTCCACTATTTGAAAGGGATCAAGACGAGTATTTGCCAGAATAATACCTGAAATAGAAGTAATCTCAATTGAAGGTTCCTTATCACCTAGTATATCCAACAACCGGGTTAACTCTTCTAAGGCATCACTTTCTCTATTCTTAAAGGTTGTTACCAGCAAATTATAATTCATGATATTGATCACTAATGAGTAGACTTAACTCTTCTGCTAATAATCTATTCGATAATATTCATTTTCTAAATTTGTTGTCTGCGATATGATGGTCCATGTAAATATTTTAATCAAATTTTTTGAAAAAATCCAATGTTTTTAATATCCGATAATATATTGTAACATATTGTGAGTCAAATCAATATAGTTGAGAATAAACCAGCTTTATTGATTGATGTTTTTAATGAGGATAAAGTAAATAGGGTAATGGTAATCAGTGACTTACATATAGGTAAAACATATTGGTTACAAAATAGTGATATTTCTATTGCTTGGTATCATATCATAAAAGAGATTGAAATAGAATTAAGAGATATTGTTGTTTCAAATAAAGTAAATTCTATTGTACTACTTGGTGACATAAAAAATAATATCTATAAAGTAGGAAAGGAAGATTGGAATCTTATCCCTGATTTTCTACGCTCACTCTCTGAAATCTGTGAAGTGTATTTGATTCCTGGAAACCATGATTCAAAAATTAGATTGATTACACCAGACAATATACATCTAATAGGGGTTAAAGGGCTGGTATTGGGTGATATTCTCTTAACACATGGACATACTTTTCCCTCAGAGCTTAGATCCAATATCAATAAAATAATTATGGGACATATACATCCGACATTTTTTAGAGAAAATAGTATTTTGAATGGACAAAAAATCTGGATTTTTCTAAAAGTAAAAAAAGAAGCCATATTTGCAAGTAGGAAAGGAACTTTGGATCTGGTATTGTTACCCTCATTTAATAAATATGTTTACAGTACCGGTAAAATGAAAAATAAGAAAACTAATTCACCCATTTTAAAAAAACTATTGAGGGACGAATTTATAGATAAGTGTTTGATTGTGTCAATAGATGGAACCATTATCGGGAATGAAAATATTCTAGGGGATGTTTTTCAATCCTGACTTTAGTTAATATGATATTTAGACAATGGATTTATTGATGGTTTATTCTTATTTCTCCACTCTAAGCAATGTATAAAAGAAATTGCGGACTCTACTGTGGTAAGAACCGGAATTCCCATTTCAACAGCTTTTCTTCTGATTTGATATTCATC
>DATADQ010000013.1:0-3850 GCA_036258455.1 Nitrososphaeraceae archaeon
CTGTTATCAAACGAGCAGCAAGTACAGGAACTACTAGCGGAGGGATAGTAGTAGTTTCATCTGTTGATGATTTAACAGTAATTTAAATATAATAGGAAGAAGAGTAAGACAGACCCAAAGTAATATAATCCAAAAACAATAAAAACTACATAGAGTTTTCACTTGTTATAGTTTTCTTTACATTATCAAAAACATGTTTGTCTATCTATTTAGTAGTGTTATCCATGAATCCGTTGATTAAGAATATAAAATACTCTTCTTCTAAGTATGTCTTTACATCCACTCAACTATGAACCAACTTAAGAATCCTATAAATTATACTTAGATCAGCCTCAACTTCGGTACTTACAAGGAGGAGATGTTCATTATCAACTGGTATTGTAAAGCGTCTGACCTTTTCATATTCAGCCATTGCAAATTTTCCTTTTCCAATCGTACTTTCCATTGCATCACGTAATTTCCATCTATTCCATGCTTGATGAACTGATTCTTTAGTTTGCTCTAATGAGAGAAAGCTTCTTAGACCCTCACGTTGACCACCATATTTGATTTCACCAGCCCTATCACATACCGCGGCGAAACGGATCTTTTGGTCTAGGTCAAAAATATTTTTGCATAATCTAGTAAAATCCATAGTTTTTAATGAACAATTAGATATAAAAGTTATTATTGTCAGATAAATAAAGAGCCCTGTATTCCATGGTTTCATTCAACTTTCATGAAAATCGTAATTAAATGGCAGCCCTTCTGAGATGGAAAAATCGAGTCATTCGGTTAAATGTGTATTGATATAATCTAAAGGGCTGATTATTTTCAGTGTTAGTAAAATATATTGAACTTACAGTTCGGAATAAAAGATGAAATAGTCTTATTATCGGGATGAAAATTATTAAGTCACGATTCTCCATACACATTAGAAATAGAGGTTGACCATTAGTGAATAAAGCCCAGACGGCGGTAGGAACGACAGTTTCTATATGGCGGTACCCCGTCAAGTCAATGCTAGGAGAAGAACTAAATTCCTCGAATGTATCCGAACGTGGACTCGTAGGGGACCGTGCATATGCAATTATCGACAAGGAAACTGGCAAAGTGGCGAGCGCTAAGAATCCCAGAAAATGGGAAAAGCTTTTTGATTGTCATTCAGTCTTCATGGAAATCCCACACGTTGCCGAGAACATTCCACCTGTCAGGATTGAATTACCAGATGGTACTCAGATCCTCTCCAGCAATGGTGAGGATGCTGACCACAGTCTGTCAAAGGTTTTCGGTCGAGAGGTTAGACTCATGAGGGCCGATTTGGAGAAACCAAGCTATGAGGAGTACTGGCCAAATATAGAGGGCCTAGCACAAAGAGAGACGGTCACCGACGAAAACATGCCTCCCCGTACTTTCTTCGATATTTCTGTAATCCATATCTTAACAACATCTACAATTAATCGTCTTCGAGAACTATATCCGGAAGGTCGCTTTGAAGTTCGACGCTTTAGGCCAAATATAGTTTTGGACTCAGCATCTGGAGAGAAGGATTTCATCGAGAACTCATGGATAGGAAAGAAGATAGCAATCGGCCAAGATGTTGTAATGAGGGTTACCGGACCTTGTACTAGGTGTGTGATGATAACTTTGCCGCAGGGTGATCTTCCCAGAGATTCAGGTATCTTGAAGACGGTTGCAAGGTTCAACCAGGTAAATACAGGAGTGTATGCATCAGTGCTTCGGGGTGGAACGATTCATCGTGGAGACCTGGTTAAACTTGAAGCATGAAGCGTTTTATGAAAAATGTTGCAGTTGCTGTTGGTTAGAAACGTTATTTTATTTTAGCTGCTTTCGTTTTAAATGCTGCTGTGGACAGCGTTAGTACTGTGAAAAAATATAAGGGAACAGAGACATTATCCTGCCACTCATTCTCACGAAGAAATCACTATCTTGCCTTCGTACTATTTGTGTTCTCCCTTTAATCCTTACACCTGTCTTAAAATTTTAAGGAAATATTATTCATTTGCAAGAGTCCCTTTAGATTCTATTGTAAGAAAATATTCAAATGAATATCAAAAAGAGCGATCCTTGTCTTGTCGCACCACAAATTGTCAAACATGCTTAAACACTGTTCACAATAATATTTTTCACGTGAAGTACGTATAATTTTAGTATGTTTGTTTTTGTTTGTTCTCCAGCAGCTGTTACACCTTAATACAAAGTCATTAGTAGCTGGATCCCATTCTTCCATTATTGTAGATCATTAGATCAACTATATAAAACGTAACCGTCCTTAGATTCCTTACGTCACTACCTTCATCTAAAATCGTTTACTGAATTAATACGACCTTAATATAGCTACAATAAATAATGTCTACTTTATCGATACCGAGTATTATAACTTGGCGTAAATCAAAGAAACAAACTTCCCAGATTAAATTCCTATCATCAGGAAATGACTTCGCTATATGATGATGGCAAATTAGATGAAAACGATACTGATCGTTTAAGTCCTGGCATTGATCTTCAATCAAAACTCAAGCGATAACAAGATAAAGTAACAGTCGTAAAAAAATAGCTTAGTTCGTCTAGTTGGTGTGTTATCAAGTTATGTCTCTGCGTTCCGCTCTGTTGCATTTAGGATTAATTCAGCAATCTCGTTTGGGTGTGATATAGGTGATGCATGACTAGAGTTTAATGAGAGAGTAGTAGCATTCATTCGTTCTGAATAGAATCGTTGGATATCAGGAGGTAAAAGGAGGTCATTTTCAGATATCTGGTACCATGTTGGAACCTGCTCCCAAGCCGGAGGGCCTGATTTCTCAGCAGTAATCGATTGATTGAATGGCTTCTGTACTACAGCCAGGATATCAGCCTCAGCTGGATCAACATCCTGAGCATAAAATTCATGTAATCTTTCGGGGTTAAAGTACAAAAATCCTGCGCTATCCACCGCAATGCTTTCATTTAACCTTTTAGAAAACTCCTCGGGAATCTGTTCGAAGATATCATTCCCAGTCTCGCCCTCATCAGGAGCAAGGGCAGCAATATAGACTAGCCCAGTGACGTTAGGATTATTATAACCAGCATTGGTGATTACTTCTCCTCCATATGAATGTCCAACAAGAACAGTTGGTCCTCCAACTCGCTCGACCGCACGCTTCACAGTATCGACATCATCCTTCAGAGAATAAAGAGGAAGCTGTGCAGCGATAACTCTATGTCCAGCATCTGTTAGAATAGGAATTACTTTGCTCCATGAAGACCCATCGCTCCCTGCCCCATGAACCAGAACTATATTTGTGTCATTTGTTGATGTCATGTTCTTTAATCCTGCAGACTCAATCGATGTCCTATTATCCGAGCTGGCATAACCAAAATAGGTGTTTGATGCAACGCTTGCAATAAGTATTAAGCCAAGACAAATCAGTGCTAAAGATCTTATATTTATAAAATAATTTTTCATGTTACCCGTGAATGAATCATATTATATAAGGATAATCAATACGAATAGGATAAAAATGATGACACCTAAAGAATTCCTCGATTCCTACGTAGAGAATTTCAATACAAGAAATCTAGATTCTCTAATGGACATGTATGAAACCGAAGCGCATTTTGCTATCAAACCCGGACAAGTTATTAATGGTCTAAAAAAATATACGTTAAAGCCTGCAGGATTTCATCGACATGAATGGTAACTTGGAATCGAAAGTAAAAGGAGTAATCCGGACTAGCAATCTTGCACTCGTAAACACCGAATGGTCATTCAAAGGAACCGCACCTGATGGAAAGCCGATTAACATTTCTGGTAGAGCCACAGATGTTCTGCGTCAACAATCAGATAGCACTTGGCGTGTACTCATAGACA
>DATADQ010000014.1:0-4924 GCA_036258455.1 Nitrososphaeraceae archaeon
ATATTATTTCATATTGTTCTTCAAAAAACTTGTGGAGATCATTGAATCTAGGATCCTCAACATTCCAATGGTAATTCCTTGTCTTTGTTAAAAGTACATATTCATCTGCCAAATCATCATTCAAGATATTGGAAATCTTTCGCAAATTCTCACGGGAAATTCCCGTGTCTATGTCTAAAATATTTACTGTCTTTGATTTGGACTTGTTCATACAATTAATTGGTTTACAAACTATAAATCGGTTGACCTATCAAATCATTTATTTAAGTTATTATATACAATTTGCATGCATCAATGACACTTGAGAATCTTAGTGCGACATCAGTTATTTTTTTTCTTATCGGATTACTTATTTCTACTGTTGTGATTTACCTAGTTACCTTATTTATGAGACAGAGAAGCATCAAATTAGCCCTTTTTACTGCAATTATAGGTTCAATAGTGTATGGGATTGCCTATGTGCTATTAGGGAATGGTTTTCTTTCTGCAGTTCTGGGAGGAATAGCGTGGCTATTGGCTCTAAAAGCAATCTATCACATGGGATGGCTAAAAGCCTTGATAGTAGCAGTAGGCATATGGGTTATTACTTCTATTATAGGTGTCTGGTTGCCCACGGCGATAGGCCCACTCTAATCAATTGTAAATCCTTCAATACTTCAATACGCAATCATCCATAATGCAAACCACTGAAGTTATGAAAATGTTAAGAAATCGTTTTTCTTAATCAATTGAAATAATAGTCTTTTCATTTCTTATTTTTTATTTCTTTTTCAATTGTAAAATGATCTGTAGCGTCGCTGCCTTTATTGTCGTAAAATGTACCTGTCAGCTTAGTGTGAGGATTACCGTTACTAATTTCGATATCCAGAAATCCGAATTTGCCACCAAATTGTGTAGCCATGTAAGGTTCACGCCCTTCCAGCGTGTAGAAACTTTCTCCACCTGTTCCAATTATTGCAAAAATAGTTCCATCGGTATGACTGTTATATCCTGTAGTAAACTCGTTTGTTACAATTGGTTTTGAACTATCATTAGGATTAAATGCAAGTGGATATGTTCTCTGGTAGTTGTGGTTATGCGCGTGTAAAACTAAATCAACGCCATATTTTTCAAAGAGTGGATGATAAAGATCTCTTATTTCTTTTTCAGCTTTATGCGTTGATGGTGAAGTATAAAATGGTCCATAGCTTGTTACTATTATCCAATCAATATCTTCGTTTTCGGATGCCTTTTTCAAATCTTCCGCAATAAACTTGTACTGCTCAGAACCTTTGTCAAATTTAGATTCTGTAGCCATGGTAATAAAATGTACATACTTGTAATCAAAAGAACCATAAAATTTATCATCTAATCCAAAAGCTTCCTTATACTGATTCAATTTTGATCCTCCGTCATTTACATCATGATGTCCCAATGTCACCTTTAACCTATCATTGAATGGAGAAATAAGATCAAGCCAACAGGTGGCAGTTTTGTCATATGAGAGGTCTCCCAGAGGTAACACTAGTTCAGGTTTCTTGTCCTCCATATTGCTGATAGTCTTTTTGGTATTTTTTGAGCATCCAAAATCACCTGCTGCAACGAAATTAAAGTCTTTACGTTTAGTATCGTCTTCATCTGCAAAACTGTAGTCATAATTAGCCTTTACTTCCTGTTCATCATCATCATCTTTTTCTTTGTTATCATCATCTTTTTCTTTATCATCATCTTTTTTATCATCATCGTTATCCCTGAATCTTTCTCTAATATTTTCGATAATTTTATCAATGTCTTTTTTGTTTAGTTTAGCTTGAGCAAAATGTTCAGTACTCGTGATTAAATTTGATGAGAAGACAAAAAATACTGCTGAAAGAGTAATAATTATGGCTATATTTTTAGTCGTAGCAAGTACCAAATTTATTTCGATTTCGAATTATTCGGAGATTATAAAAGAGTTTTGCAATCGTATTCCATAGGTAGAACAATTACAGTACCAACTTGTTTAGTTCATCATGAACATACTGAGCATCATAATCTAGAACTGCTAATACTTCGTACAAAGAAGCGTAACTAACTTCAATATGTATAGCATCCAAAATTACTTTAACGTCTAGTAATCATTATACAAAGTCATAAGTATTTTATATTTAAAGGAAAAATATATATATTGTAAGAGATATTACATAATGTCAGGTGATATGCAAAATTGTGGAGAGATTCATGGGGATTTAGAGATAGATTTTTTGAACAGATAGATAAGGAATTTTCAGAAGCCGAGGACATGCTGAATAGAATGTTCAGAACAGTAAAAGAATCTGGCACTGATGGATCACAGACATATCCGTACTTCTATGGATATCAAATCACTATCGGACCAGAAGGCAAGCCTCACATTAGGGAATTTGGTAATGTACGACCTTCACAGAAAGGATTGATAGAACAAAATACTGTCCGCCAGCCGCTTGTAGATACCACGTTCAATGAAAAGGAGAATATAATGGTAATTACAGCAGAGATGCCCGGAATAACTAAAGAAGATGTAAAGGTAACTATCGAAGAAGGATTGGTAACGATACATGCAGAAAAGGGCAATAAAAAATATCATACAGAGCTTCCAATAGATAAAGAATTAGATGCTGATTCTACAAAAGCCAGCTACATAAACGGAATATTAGAATTAAAGATACAATTCAAAAAATCTCCAAAGTCAAAATCCAAAGAAATAAAAGTTGAGTAGACCAACTAGTCAACTAAATCCATTTTTTCTTTTTTCATATTATTAGGGAATTTTAAATGGTACCTATTAAGAGAAACCAAGTACCTCAAGTTGTAGAAACCAACTCAGAATTTTTAGGAGACGAGCTTTATGAAACTAACTTTGATGTTTGTCGGGATGATAAATCTTTGTCACCAGGCTTAGTAAAGCCTATCATCAAAGAAGTAGTGATAAAACCAAGTGCCCGCAGAATTGATTATAACTTTTTTAATTATTGTTCTTCCTGCGAATTGAAATATCCAAAACAGGTTTTGCGTTGTAAAGACTGTAATCAGAAAGTTAGAACCAGACCATGGCATCGTTCAAAAATTGTTGATCGCAAGAGAATTTAATAGACTGAGATAGTTAAGTTGATACTATGAAAAAACTGATTAAAGTTGTTTTTCTGGATATTGATAGAGAAGTTTCAGTAGAGTTGGACGATTCACGCTCTCCAAAAACTGTTCAGGCAATAGTTGAAAACCTACCCATTGAAATTAGCATCAATAGATGGGGTGATGAGCTATATACTGAAAAGACTAACATTGCAGAGAAGGAGGAAGATGCAAAAAAACAGGTAAATTTATTCGATGTTGCTTATTGGCCGGAAGGAAATGCATTATGTCTGTTTTATGGACCAACTCCTATTAGTAAGGAGGGAAAAATATTGGCTTATTCTCCTGTAAATGTAGTGGGAAGAATTATTCCCTATGAGAACGAAAAAGAGGAAGTCTTGGAAAAAATCAAAAATAGTACAAGAGTAATCTTCAAGTGAATCTCCGCTAAAAAAAGATTAATCTATTGAAAGGAACGCTGAATTGATTTTTTTGTGCTTGTTGGAGACCTCTCTAAAATTAGAAAAAGGTAATGAATACTAAAAAACTTTATCATTATTCTAAATTTCATCATCTATTGGCCTAATTAGATTTCTATGACAGTACAACAAATATTACAAACAGAAATTGATGAATCAAAGAGATGGCTTAGTTTAGAAAAAGAGGAAAGTACATACAAAAGAGATCTTCAAAAAAGGATTGAACTAATAAATTGGGTTTTAGAAAATATGAAAAATCCCGATATTCCTATATGCGATAAAATTGAATCAAAAATGAATCAAATCATCCTAACAATAAATAAGACTCATTCAATATTTGAGTTGGATACATTGCATAGTGAATTAAGAATTTTAGATTGGATTTTATATCAAGTTTGTAGTAACGAAGTAAAAAAGTTATAACATAGTATAAACAAGTGTTCAGTTGGCCACCAAGTCTGACAAATGTTCCAATTGTCCCCATACCAGAGAATTTCATACCGTGGATGATAAGCATCAATATGAATATTGTTTGAAATGTGATTGTAATGGATTTAAAGAGTAATAATATATAGTTAGAATTTTCGAATTTAATCTCTAGAAGTTTTCTATTTAATCAATATAAGAGTGGTAAGGAATTAGAAAGAGTGGCCAGAACATCTGCCAGATGTGATATGTGTGAACATAAGGCACAGATGCACGTTTTTGATGATAAGGGAACTTATTGCTTAATATGTAAAAGATATGAGGAACTTGGATGAGTGATACCTTAAGTCTAGAAGGTTATAATACAGTACAGATATCTCAACATATTGAATCCTGAAGATCTTGTTGGAAAGACTGAAATATGTAGTGAATGCGGTAAACAGAAAAAGATACAACTTGCATTAGAGCAAGGGCCGGACAAGCAAGGAGAAATGCATTCTCCATACTTGAAATGTGAAGATTGCGCTTCACCGGACCTGGAAAAAGAAGATAAGAAAAAATAAGAATAAGATTAAGGTTTTTAACTTCTCTGGATTAACATTGATAACTGTAAAATAATTCGCAGTCGGTCCATAAGATTGAAAATGTCAAAAAAAACTATAGAGGTTGACTCTGATATGATTGATCGGAGTCTTGAGGAGTTAGCCAATTTAATACTTCGGCTCGACAAGAACCCGAAAAAAACGAGGAAGGAACAGAACACGATTAAGAAAATTCAAGAGATTCGGGATACAATACAAGATTCGGTTCTTCTTGCGAAATTGAAAAAAAGCGTACAGTAACGGCAGGATATTTGTCTTAACTGTTTTCAATACCGATTACTAATTGAAGTTATAAATAATATTTTGTCCAGCAAATGTACATGTCGTCAAATAGGCAAAAAGAAAAAG
>DATADQ010000015.1:0-6186 GCA_036258455.1 Nitrososphaeraceae archaeon
TAATCAGCCTTGATCAAATATGGCTTGGGGAATTTACAGAAAAGGGATTTTTAACTGATCTTACGAACTACACGAAAACTTGGGGAAGAGAAAATGACTGGTATCAAGAAAACTGGGATGGTGGTTTTTACAATGACACGAATTATGCTATCTGGGCATGGACCGATATCAGGGGATTATGGTACTGGAAAGATATGCTGCAACAAGCAGGAGTAGATCCAAATTCTATGAGAACTTGGGAAGGCTATATCCAAGCTGCTAAGAAATTGAATGCTATACTAAGGCCCCAAGGAATAGAGGGCGTGCATCTTGTTGGAGCAAGTCATTCGCCTGATATAGAATTTTATCCTTATTTATGGATGCAGGGAGGAAATATAGTGGATTTAAAGAGTGGACATCCAACCAAAGGAAATTACTTTTTTCCAACGTATAATGGCACTGAAGGTCTAAAAGCAATGGATTTCATCAAGGCTCAGATCGACGCAGGAGTAAAGCCACAGAAAGAGCATTTCTGGGGTAAGGAGTTTCTTGACAGGAAGTTTGCAGTAATGCTAGAAGCTTTACAGCATCATGTGGATTTAAACACAACCGAACAAAAACGGGATTTCGAGCAGAAAGTTGGATTTCTACCAATGTTTCCCGTACCAAATTTGAGATATAATACTTCATCTCTAATGGGTGGATGGGAATTAAGTATTCCTAGTACTTCAAATCACAAGGATCTTGCATGGGAACTAATTACGATAATGTTGGAGCCTAGCATACTTGCTCCCTATGTAGTATCACATGCGAATCTTCCAACCCAGATATCAATAGGAGAAGGCCCTTATGTGATAGAGGCAAATAAGACAATTCCATATTATGATCAATTAATTGATATGATAAACATAGGCCATAGCAGACCTAATATTCCAGAATATCCCCAAATAGCAGAACACATAAGGGAAGCATTGGGTGAAGTTTACTACGGTTTGAAAGAACCCAAACAAGCATTGGATGATGCCGCCGCCAAATCAGCAAAAGTTTTAGGATGGTAACCATCATATCATATGATTCCCTAATGGTATAGCAAGATAAGATATGTGAGAGAAAATATACCATCTCACTTTAACAATATCTTTATTATTTCCAATCAGAAACTTTACTATTAATATGACCAAAGTGGTAATACACAGTTTTTTATCAGATTCTAGACCTGTAATTTTCTGAAATATGACATCTTGCTTCGTCTTTAGAAAGCTTTAAATCAACTAATTTATTGAGCGGTGTCACAGTTCATTTCCAACTCCACTTTCGTCAATAGTTGCAAAGTACAAGTTATCAGAACTTGGATATTATTAATATATAAATTAGAATGAATAAATTCAATCTGATTATATGCAAGGGTGTCTAGAGGAACTTTTGAAACTATTAAAATACGATTCATTGTATCCCCCGCAAGAACTTGCATTATCAAAAGGTGTGATGAATGGTAACAATATCCTAGTAACAACTCCCACATCGAGTGGGAAAACATTAATCGGATTAATGGGCATGATAAATATCCTTGGCAAGGGAAAAAAAGTAGTATATCTTACTCCATTAAAAGCACTAGCCACAGAAAAATTTAGTGAATTTACGATTATTAGAAATTTGAGTTGTTTTAAAAATCGGAGAATAAATATCGCCATCTCTACAGGAGATTATGACTCTTATGGAACCGAACTGATTGACAAAGATATTATCATATTAACAAATGAAAAAATGGATTCAATTTTAAGGCATGAAGTAAATTGGATTTATGATGTTGGTCTCTTTATTGTTGATGAAATACACCTGCTTACAGAACGTGAACGCGGTCCAACTCTGGAAATAATATTGACAAAGATCAAACTAATGCCACAAAAACCTCAAATAATTGGAATAAGTGCAACGGTATCTAACTCGGACCAAGTAGCTGATTGGTTAAGATGCGAACCAATTCAAAGCAATTGGCGTCCTACTGAATTGATAGAAGGCGTATATGATTATGATAAAGTTACTATGAATAATGGGACAAATTTTCACATTTATAATATTGGAATTACTGATAACTCAACCAGCGCAATAATGAGCATTGCAATGGATTCAATAATGAATAATGGAGGCCAATCGCTTGTTTTTGCTGAAACACGTAAACGTACTGTCTCGCTAGCAAAAAAAACATCCGAAATAATGCCCAAATTTCTCAATAAATCTTCCAAACTGTCAGCTCAGAAGACAGGGGTAGAAATTTTAAAAAAAGGGGATGATACAGAACTTGATAGAGCACTCTCAAGTACAGTCACAAAAGGCGTGGGATTTCATCATGCAGGTTTAGGAGTAAAGAGCAGACAAATTGTAGAAAATGCGTTTAGAAATGGCATTATAAAAATTCTTTTTGCTACCCCGACGCTTGCTGCGGGTGTAAATCTACCCGCTAGACGGGTAGTAATTACCAGCGTTTTTAGATATGATTCTCAATACGGTGGTAACGTTCCATTGAGTATATTGCAATACAAACAATTATGCGGGCGGGCAGGAAGACCAGCGTATGATAAATATGGAGAAGCAATTATAGTCGCAGATTCGAGATCCAATCCAGAAGATCTTTACAATCATTTTGTATTGGGAGTACCAGAACCAATCGTCTCTCAATTAATGAATGAAAGAGCATTAAGAGTGCATGTTCTGGGGATTATAGCTTCAAGACCTAAAATTTTGAAATCTGAATTACTTTACTTTTTCGAAGAAACATTCCTTGCTAAATATCACGGAAATCAAAGTATTAGCCTTGAAATAGATTCGCTCTTGCTGTATCTAAGAGATGAAGGATTGATAATAATGAGGGATGATTTACTTATGCCTACTAGATTCGGTAAACGCATTTCGCTGTTATATATCGATCCAAAGACGGGAATTCACTTCAAAAAAAACTTGGATTCTTATAATGGTAACAAATTTGAAAATCATGGAACAAATTTTTTATATTGGATTAGTGATTGTTATGATTTTTATCCCAAATTAACATTAAGGCAAAATGAAATAGAATACTTTGAAAGAATATTTGAAAAACATAAACTCAGTTCATATGGACTCTCAAATTACGACTATTCACTAAAGAATTTGATTATACTTTTAGAATGGATTGATGAATCGAGTGAAGCCAAGTTGAATGAAAAAATTGGAGTTGAACCGGGCGATCTCCATAGGATGGTTGAAACAACATATTGGTTGTCATATTGTCTTTATGAAATTGCAAAATTGATAGGAAGAAAAGATCTTCTGCCAGAGATAAATATACTACGGTTAAGAACTAAACATGGCATAAAATTAGAATTGATTCCGCTTATACAACTTGAGGGCATTGGAAGAATTAGGGCAAGGTCTCTATATAGGGCAGGAATCACCGACGTTACTAAGATTGACAAAATTTCTGAATCAAAATTAGGTTCCATACCAAAAATAGGAGTTAACCTCGCAAGAAAACTAAAGAAGCAAATTAAGAGCAATTAAAAATGAGAACAAATGGATATTTTCAGTATAGTTACAACAGGTGATTGATTTACTTGATTTATCCATTAGATGTTGTCATTTACGCAATTATCGTGTCTGCTGTTTCCTTTTTAAGCATATTTCTTATTACACCTACTTTTATTAAATATCTAAATAAGAATGGGAGATTGGTAGTAGACTATCATAAACCTGGAAAACCAAATGTTCCAAGGCCTGCTGGTCCTGTCTTGTTGATAGGACTAGTAATTAGTGAAATTATATTATATTTTTTAATATTAGATGTAAAAATAATCTCTGTTTTATTAACAACAATTATCGCATTTATTATTGGATATATTGATGACGTGAAAACTATGCCAGGTTGGTTTAAACCTGCAGCTTTGATATTGGCAGCTATCCCAATAATAATTTTAGGAAGCCACGGGGATTATCTTGGTCTAATATTTGATAGTGCGTTCATTCCAATACTATACATTCTGCTTATTTTATCTATAATACCGATAGTTGGTAATACTATAAACTCTATTGACGTATTTAATGGGGTAGCAAGTGGATTTATTATAATAACAATGATACCATTATTAGTAAGTGTTATACTATTTGGCAGTACTAATGTCTTTCTCATGGGCCTCCCATTACTCTTTGGTAGTATCGCAATTTATCAATATCACAAATTTCCAAGTAAGATTTTTCTCGGAGATTCCGGTACATTGTTGTTAGGATCAATGTATGCTGCTTTATCAATAGTAGGAAATTCAGAAATTATTGCGGTAATTGCTATTTTACCAGCCGTAATGAATTCCTTCTTGTTTCTTTCTAGTGTAAAGAAAATAGTAGAGCACAGACAGGTCAAAACCAGACCAGTAACAATATGCGATGATTTTCGATTAATGGCATCTAAAGAAAGTAGTGCTCCTGCAACATTAGTAAGACTTATTCTTGCCAGAGGTCCCTTGACCGAACAAGAAATAATAACGAGAATCTTTATATTAGCAACATTTTCATCAATATTGGCCTTTATTTCAATAGTTATACAATATTCATTTATGATGGGGAAAATATCACTATGAGATTGTTCGGACTATTCATGCTGATTTTTATCATGTGGATGATGATCATGATAGTTTCATACTTTTTAGTCTTTATAATTGGACCATTACAAGTTATTATATTCCATAATTCTACCGATCGATTGGTTTCCTCTATAATTAAAGCATCGTTAGCCATTGGATTGGTAGTTGTGTTGATTTTGCTACTGGGTATCTTGAAAACAAAATATTTACAAAAGACGTTACTAAGAAACTGATCGTAAAGTAAATAGTAAATAGTAGTTTTATTAATTCTTATTTAAATCAAGAGTACTTAATATTGGTAACCCAGTGTAAGTATAAAAATCTATTCTAGTTGAGAAATGGAACTTATATCCTTGAAACTTTAATCAAATCCTTGAATCTCACTTCCATTCCGTATCTCTTTTCTTCGTGTTTCATATGATTGTAAATCTTAAATAATTCTAGAGCATTTTTAAAGAGATTAAATTTACCATTAATTTTCATCTGAATAAACTTGAATACAAGTGCATAAATTTGAAACTTCTTTAAGACCTCTCTTCTATACGCATTAAAATCATTAATATGTTTGATAAATAATTGCGCACACCATGTTGACGGAATGATTCCTTCACCAAGCAAAGGATATACGGTGCCAATGGATTCCCCAACACCTACAGTTTTTCGACCATCAGTAAATGGTTCGGAATTTTTAGGCGGACTTATTCTAACTGGACGACCAACCTTCTTTATTATTTCACATTTATGTTTTTTTAAAAATTTATCGACAAATATATTGTTATTTTTTCGTTCATAATCTCCAGCGCCAATATGTGCATAACCATTTTCTAATGGGAAATACCAAAAATAACCCTTCATTGAAGGAAAAGCTTTCAAGTAAAAATCGTCAAAAGGAGTATTATCTTGATATTTCACTTTGTACTGAACACACGGTATCCACATTTCATTTTGGGGGCGTGGCAGATAATTACGGTGAAAACCTGTAGAATCAATTATAAGATCAAAATCTGATTCAAGAGTCTCTTTCTTTGGAATTACTCCAAACTGGATATTGGTACCTCTTGTCATATCCTTAATTAATTTTAATTTGTCATAAGTAACCATTCCTTTTAATCCAACATCAATACTGTTATGCTCCTTGCTACTCTGACTCATATCCACCTTCATATTTTTTCCTTCATGTAAAATATAGTCATCAAATTTAAGACCACATTCTTTAACCAAATCTTCCATTATATTTTCACAAGTTGCCCATGCACAAACTGCGTCATGTTCCTCAACAGGCATTCTTTCAAATCCTTTCACGTAATTATCATGATTATTGCCGAGTCCGTTCATAAGATATGCTCCTGCAACACCCATTCCAACAACTGCTATCTTCATTTGGTAACGACAAATAATATATCGTTAAATAAAAATGTGATGTTTTTGCTAATTCCGGTTCATTTCAATTATTCTCTGTATGGTAAGTTATATTAGTAGTTAAAATTAGAATTTATCTACGATAAAGAAAATGTCAAAAATAAGTATTCCAAGATATGCTAGAATCGGGATGATACTACTTGTCATAGGAGCTATAATTGTGGGAATTGGTACTTTCGTG
>DATADQ010000016.1:0-4170 GCA_036258455.1 Nitrososphaeraceae archaeon
ATTCCAATGACAGGAACAATTGAAGAAATAGGTAGCGATATAAACAAATTTAATGCTATGGGTATAGAGCATATTGTATTGGGTTTGTTTTTCTCCCCAATATATCCAAATATAGATCAATCAATCGAAATTTCAAAACAGCTGCTACAATACGCCAAGTAAGATAGTATTCAATTTTCCAAGCGCTATTTTGTCTGGAAATCTATAGATACACTTTTTCATAAAATATAAAGTTAGTTAATATTCGTCTCAATTGCAGAAACATCTGTGGACAAAAGGATCTTGAAGTTGATTACGAGTGCAAGGATTGGACATCTAGCCACAGCATCTTCTAATCTACAAGCTTATGTTACGCCGGTAGTATTTATTCTACAGCAAAATAATATCATTGTTCCATTAGACGATAAACCCAAAACAATAAGTGCGAAAGAGCTGAAAAGGGTAAAAAATATTGAAGAGAATCCAAAGGTATCTTTTCTTGTCGACAACTATGAAGAAGACTGGACAAATCTCTGGTTTGTCATGATAATTGGACACGCGACCTTGGTGGAACTGAAGGGAAGAACAGAAAAATTAAGGAATGAAATTGGAAATATTCACACCAAGTTTCTCGAAAAATATTCTCAGTATACCAAAATTAGTATTGGAAGGATTTACATCAAAATAAAGATAGATAAAACGATATATTGGAAATATAATTAAATCAAATAAAAATTGTCTCTAATATTAAGAATGTAATACAGTAATCTTGATTAGTTATGATTTTATTCTATTAATAGAACCATTCGAATAAACTAGCATGTAATCGGTTTAGTGAATTTTCAACTGTTCAATAATATCGCGAGAGAACTTGCCACTGCCACTTAGCGTTTAACCTTTTCAACAAACTTCGAACATGGACATTGTATATCAACAGAGATGAAGGCAAGACATTGATTGAGGATATTTTGTTCTATTCCCAAGACATGCATGTGAATGCCTTTTTCATGCCCGCATTCACATATCTTGTCGCTATCGTCTACGTGTTCATACTTTTTCGTCATTTTCTTTCCATAGACGAATGAACTATAATTATATTTATCGTAAATATTATAGAGTTATAAGACTCCAAGGCTCGTTACTCTAAATAGTGGTAAATAACAAAAGTGGTTTAAGAAAATTAAAACTACACGTGCAAATGTCCATAGACGGCTGCATTGCAGGACCTAATGGTGAAATGGACTGGATGGTTGGGCTCTCGGATGACAAAATCATTAAATACGAAAACGAATTTATTGAATCCATTGATACCATTCTCCTAGGACGAAAAATGACTGATGTCTTTATTTCTTACTGGTCGGATGTGATAAAAAACAAACCTGATGACCCTTGGTATGCGTTTGCTAAAAAAATGATAGAAATCCCAAAAGTTGTTTTCACCAAAACATTGAACAAATCAAAGTGGATAAATACAGACATAGCTACAGGTGACCTTACAGACGAAATCATCAAGTTAAAGAGCCGAGACGGCAAAGACATGGTTGTTTATGGTGGTGCTTCATTTGATTCTTCCTTAATTAAATTGGGACTAATTGATGAATTTCTTTTGTTCATCAATCCTGTTGCAATTGGAAACGGCATGACTATATTTAAAGACTTGAATGAGATTCAAAAATTCAATATGGTTAAATCAATACCGTTTGACAGTGGGGAAGTATTACTTCACTATGAGGCAAGAAAAGCCTGACAACTTAATTGAATAAATGATTGATATCGTTATCTTTATCGATCCAACGTTGTTCGCTGTCTGAACTGTCAAAAGTGTCGGATGAAGAGGCAAGTTAGCTAATTCGATCTTATGACTGGTAACTATTTACAAAGAAACAAGTTTTTTAATATCTTTTTGTTCACATTTAATGATGAAAGGGAATTTTACTGCTCAGGATTGTTGTTACATCATAGATCCATTTTTAATATTGATGGCAATGCGAGTCACTTGTCCCATGGAACGTTAAGAATTGTAGTATCCAGAAACAATTTGGACCCGAATTGTTAACAATACGGTTCCCGACGGACGAACCTATGAAGAAAGACTTTAAAGCTTACTAATCCATTTTATAATTAAGAATCCTAATTTAGAACCGATAGCGGCGTGGGTACCGACGTCCGAAGAGATGAGAATTAAAATTATTATTTGTTTTACTTTCTCATTTTTAGCACTACTTCAAGCTCCTCAGAATGGTTTCTTATAGAATCTAGAGGAGTCTGCATTACCATAGGTAGATCTCTTAATGATTTATGATTAATTATTGTTTTTAATCCTTCAACCCCAATTTTACCAAGGCCAATATGTTCATGGCGATCAACATGAGAGCCGATCTCAGTTTTAGAATCGTTTAGGTGGATAAACTTTAAAGTGTCTAAAGCTATTATTTTTTCAAGGCTTTCAATGAATATATCACATCCATCAGCTGTCCTTATGTCATATCCAGATATAAATGCATGACACGTATCAAGACAGACACCATATCCTTTATTTGGTAATCTGTTCATGATCGCTTTAAGTTCTGCAAGGTTTGAGCCCATGGTGTTTATAAAGCTCCATCCATTTTGGAGTAAAATAGTAACACCTAGTTTTTTGCTGTATGCAGATTTATAATTATCAATTGCCTTTTCTAAACTTTTTATCAGCTGTTTTGTTCCATTTTCCTTACCATATCCACGATCTGAACCGAGATCTGTAATCAGATATTTGATACCCAATTCAGAACTCCTTATTAATTCATTTGTGAGAGAATTTACTGATTTTTGATACATTTCTCCATCTGGGCCAGATAAATTGGCTAAGAATGGCATATTTACCGCAATACAATCTGTTTGAATCCCACTTTTTTTCAGGTTTGACTTAAAACCCTCGATCTCAGTTTCCGAAAGCTCCCTTTCTGCCCAACCCCTGGGATTTCTTGTAAAAATTTGGAAAGCGGTACAGCCTACATTTACTGCGTTAGCAACAGAGTTTTGAATCCCTCCTGCGATTGAAACGTGAAAGCCTATCTTGAAGGTCAATTTACTCTATTCTTGTTATTGCATTCCATTATTTTTAAATCGTTAAAATGACAAGATAATGCCTAATGGATAAAGAAAAATGGTTAGCACAGGCTATAGAGGATAGTAATTCTAGATTCTATAAAGCATTTGAAAGCCTCTCAATAGAAAAAATGGAAGAGGTTTGGAAACATAGCAACGACGCTATCTGCATACATCCTGGCTGGGAGATGTTTAGCAGTTGGACAGCAATTAGGGAAAGTTGGGTAAGGATATTTGAAAATACTAAGTTGATAAAATTCCTTATCACTAACATAAAAATAAAAGCATTTGAAAAAATAGCAGTAGTCATTTGTTTAGAAAATATTGAATCTGTTATAGATAACGAAAATAGTATTGGAATGGGCGTAATTGCTACAAATATCTTTGAAAAACAAAATATCAACAACAAGAAATACAATAACGAATGGCTAATGATACATCACCATGGTTCTTCAGTAGCAAATTACATGCCTCCTAATCTTTCGTCTAGCGCATGAATTACCAGATTCGTTGCTTTTAGCAGAAAATGAAAAAAGTTTAAAGCTTACTAATCCATTTTATAATTAAGAATCCTAATTTAGAACCGATAGCGTCGTGGGTACCGACGGGCCCGTTATGTATTTGTATTAAGTAGAGTTCGGGGTGAATATTCAGTCATATCAGCTTTGGGGCCGCACCATAATGTTCATAGAAGGGTTCCTTGAATAGATAACATCTTACATAATCTTATCTAATCGATCTAACAGTTGAGACTCATCGACTGATGAATCCTCCATCAACTAACAATGTGTGACCTAATACAAAAGATGCTTTGTCAGATAATAACCAAACCACTGCATTTGCAATCTCTTCTGGATCTGCAATGCGTCCTATTGGATGCATTGATCTAAGCGTTTCTACAAACTGGTTGTTGTCTTCAGCAGCTTGTTTAAGCATATCAGTTTCAACTCCACCTGGAGCAATAGCGTTTATTCTGATTCCAGATTTGGCATATTCTAGCGCAGCTGATTTGGTCAGCCCAAGCACAGCATGTTTGCTTGCGATATAAATTGGCATCTGTGGAAATCCTATCACGCCGGCTCCGGAAGACATGTTTACTATTGC
>DATADQ010000017.1:0-5120 GCA_036258455.1 Nitrososphaeraceae archaeon
GCCATCTTCAAAAATATCCACTGGCGGTAATACAAATTCGTAAAATTCTCTGGAACGATTGCCAATTTCCTTCATTATCTCTTTTGCGACGTACCGACTTACACCCATATATATTATCTGTGGTCTCCTTTCTATAAATTCTTTATTTCGAACCCTCTAGCGTAGGGAATAAGCGGAAAATGAGTTTCAGAATATGAATGACATCAAGTTAATCTGTTATTCCTAAATTTATTAGCAAAATGGAATCAACCAAAACAACTAGTCTGCAATCATGATTGCATGATAGCCTGCGCTGCATTCAGGACAACAGGCATGGTCGCATAAACATTCTACACAATATCTATGGGCGTCATAAAAAGTGCAAATACTGTCGGAGTGGAGGCAGTTTTCACAAATTACAAATTTTTTACATGGATTCGAATCTAATCTATCCACAATTTCAATTGGCCCAAATCATATATTAAGTTTTATAGTAGTATGCTCAGATGGACTCTAAGGAACTTTATACAAGAAATACGGCATGAAAATTAAATGTAAAGTGACTTTTCAGATAGTATTCAAGATCTCCAAATGAATCACACAAGAAAAAAAAATAATGTACTTGGTAAATCAACAGACTATGAATAAAGATAGCCCAAATATTGACAGGATGGCAGGCATTGAATTATACTCTACAAAATTTGATGGAATTGGAGGTTCAATAAAGGTAAAGAATGAAGATTTTAAGGTTCTAGAATTACTAATTGAATCCATTTCAAGGGACATATCTAGAAATGCTCATAAGTCTTACAGATTTCCAGTACTGCTATTACAAAAAACAGGACTTGATTCCAATCACGCTATTATTGAGATTTCTAATCAGCTTGGGACAAGTATTAGAGTACTAGGAATTAAGGATTCTAAAGCCGTGACCACACAATATGCAACTTGTGAGGATAAAAAATTTAGAGAAGGTAAGACCGCGCATACGAATTTATCATTATTTGGATTCTCAAAACACCCCATAAAAAAATCTCATATTATGGGAAATCAATTCGAGATAAAAATTTCAAATCCATCAAGAAATGATATTTCCCAATTTATTACTGAAATCAGGAATATCCCAAATTATTACGGTCTTCAACGTTTTGGCAGTGAAAGACTTGTTACGCATTTGGTAGGTAGAGAGATTATCAAAAGAAATTTTAAAAAAGCAGTGGAAATATTCTTGTGCCATACAACAGAATATGATACCCAGTTTAGTAAAGAAATTAGAGAAAAGTGCAATGATCCAAAAAATTATGGACATGTTATGAAGATTGTTCCCAAAGGCATGGACCTTGAACGGAATCTCTTACGATCGCTCGTTGATGGCAAAGGATACATAAGCGCCTTAAGATCAGTTCCAATAAATATAAGGAGATTATTCGTTCATGCGTATCAAGCGTACATGTTTAACAAATGTCTGAGCAGTGTGATAAGAAATGGGGAATCAATTACTGGTTGCCTTAAAAATGATTTTTGTTTCAAGTTAGAAAATCAATTCACTTTGGGAAAATTGATGAAATATCTGGACGATAGTAATGCTAACCTAGTCCCTGCTATGCACTTGCCAGGCTATTCGTTTAAATCCACAGATGGACGGTTTGAAAATAAATTGTACCTGCTGATGAAAGAGGAAAATATCTCTCCAAAAGATTTCTATGTTAAGGAGATGCAGGAGTTGAGTGTAGAAGGTGGATTTAGACAATTGCCACTACTAGTAAATGATTTTACTTATTCTGATGATCTTTTGGTAAAATTCAAGATACCAATAGGTTCGTATGCAACTATCTTATTGCGAGAATTAATGAAACCCGATGATCCTATAAAATCTGGTTTTTAATCATATAATAAAGCGTTCTAAACCATTTCTAATTGAACTTTTTATACTGAACAATACTTCTGGGATCTCCTTTAAATGAAGGTGCTTCACTTTATCTATGCAATATAAATATGACTTTTATTTAATGAGGAACGATGCTCGGTGGCAGGAACTTCCACAAACTCATCGAAGATGAATTGATTAAAATCTCTAAGAAACAAGCACTAGGTTATGATTCAAATGGGATACATGTTTTAGAAATAACACGTTGTAGTAGATTATCTTATTTTGAAAGAATGGATCCATTTGTAGATGAATATTCAAATGCATTGACGAATATATTCAAAAGTTCGCTTACAAAGTTTCTGAATGGAACGACAAGAGAGTATAAGGTTGACGACCTTGCAATTTACGCTACTGTCGATTTAATAATAGATGACGATATGATAATTAATTTTGTACCGGTTTCGAAAATACCGGAATTTCCTCATCCAAACGATCTTCTTTATACTAATGCAACCATGTTTATTTTCGACAGTCAAAGTGGTTTCATAGTTTACTTTACACCTGAAGGTAAATCAGTTGAATTCAGTGTGCCCAAAAGTAATAGAATGTTTGAACAAGTTGTAAGAAGAGCGAGAATCTTGCACCTCTTGCTTAAGGAAAAAAAGACACCGGTTGTAGAACCAAGCGAGTTATGTTTTTCATGCAAGTATTTTCAAAGATGTTTTGGACAACAAAAAGAATCAGAACATATACTGGATTTCTTAGGAGTTGGAAAGAAAAAATAATTGTCAAGATATTTGTTTTTCTTCTCTTGACCTTTGCATCAGCCGATTAATCCTTCTTGTTCTAACCCCGAACAAGATACCGGTAAATATTACAAAAACCCCTGTTGTAATACCATACATAAAGAATGCTTCCGACATATCGTCATAGATTTATATCATTAACATTTAATTTTTTCTGAATAATTCCTTCCTTTCATGGATGCTGGTAAATAATACTGAATTGTTCTTCACCTCCTGTTGATTGGAAGCTACCTGTTTGTTTGAAGAAATAGCTTCCATTTACTAGGAATTCTGAATTATCAATATTACTGGCGATCTCGGACAGATTTAGATCCTTGTTACTTGGGATTATTTTCTTATCCTTTAGAATAAGGGTGCCGTTTCCAATAACTGGGAAAATACTATCTTGTGAATCCACAAAACCTTCTGGTCGTTGGCCTATATCACCTGAAACAATTCTTGTAGAATTGGAATATACATTGTATGATATAGATTCAAGCATAATGGTACCCTTATTTGGGTTGAAAACATTAAAGATAATTGAAAAGTTACCAGTACTGTCATCAATAATTCCTGTTCTAACATCCTTGATTGATAACTCAGGCGGTTTAGAATCTTTAATTGCCTCCTGATTGAAAATACTTGTCTTTGTAATATTCATATTGGCTAGACCAATTTTTGAAAAATCACTCTGTTGAAAAATTCCACTAAAAGCAGTTAAATAAATAACAATCGATATCACTGCAATAATGACAATAGAGGCCACAATCTTTTTCTCCATTATTTTCAATTATCATATAATCAAAAGATTATTTTAGTCTATTTATTATGGTTGGATTTATACAATAGACTATTTCTCAACTGTTTAACTCAGATTTCTGGACTAAGATTATATTTATGACCGAATAATCCTGATTATGTTTATCGGGTCCAGAAGAGCTATTCTAATAGGCGCTATCGCTGCTATAGTAGCGTTTATCGTACTATTTCCTGCTATTCCTGACCTCCTCAGGGGCGGTAGTGAATTGAGAGATGTAACTATAAGTATCCAAAATATTACAGCTGAAAATACGAATATCGTTAACAATACCATCCCATTAAAGGTAACTTTTGAGATACTTAACCAAGCTGATAAAGCCTTGTCAACTTCTAAAATTGAGTATTCTGTTAATGCAAATAATACTCATTTGGGTAATGGAATTCTCTCATATGAAAATATTCCACCAAACGGAAGACCACAATTATACCAAAATTCTCCTGCCACCCTTGAGTCAACATTTCTGCTTAGCCGTACTAGTTCTAATTCAGAATTATTTGATAAAATACTTAGTGACAAGTTTGTAGCCAACTCTACAGAATGGAATGTCAATGGAACTGCTCAAATAGACTCGGCGTTTACAATCTATCCGATTACTTTTAATAGCAAGCTAGGGTAACAAAACTAAATAATCTTATTTTTCATTCTTCATGTATACCTTTTCGAAAGCAGAAACAATCCATTCCTCTAACCAAACACACTTTGCCGGACTATAAGGACTTCCTTCATCTTCAGAAGAACATGAATGTTGATAAGCACAGCTAAAGCATGGAGCTCCTTCAACACACTCAATTTGTATCGGTTTTCTATTATATTCGGCGATGGCCGATTTCTTGACTATTAGTTTGTATGTCCATCTGCCCTTGTGCAATATTTTTTCACGAGAAATGAGGGATTGCTTTTCCAAGTTACCAGCCAATCGTGATCCGTCTCTACTATCAAGTGAGAATTCCCTGCAGATTTCAGTTTGAAAAACCCCATCTTCACCACTTTTTAATATTGCCTGAAATACCTGCTCAAATAATTCATGTTTATTCTTATACATAGTTCTGGGAAGATTAACAATTTGAGACAAAAGATAGATCTGTAATCAAGCTAATAATATAAAAATCTTGGCATTATCTATTCATTTCCCAGTTTTAATTGAGGGATATTGACATTTATTGTCAATATCTAGAATTTTCTTATTAGAAATAGTTCTAGTACATAGGTACCACGACTGTTTCAAAATTTGAAAACGATCTGCACTATTAGCGCTAAGATCGATCATAATAAATTATTAATGTACAAGGATGAATAGATTCTGAAATTGTATTTTTGCTATACATATTGCGGTCACCGGGATTTGAATTTACCATGAATGGGAATTCAGCTACGAGGTTATAATTAAAGTTTTTGTAACATCCCAATCCAGGCATAATAAAAGTACTAGAAGTTAGAACAGTTACTTTCTACTAGAACTTTCGTTGGACACTACCTTGATTTATTACCTAGTTTTCTATGATTATTCAAATTCGTGACAATAGTGACATACCAGAACGACTGTTGAGTTGTGTCATGATTTACGTTTTTTTGCTATGCGGTACAGAACATAGATTTTTGGCCCAAGGATTTGTGAATCAAATTTAATATGAATTTTAGATTCATTGTTGAGTTAATTCATTTTAGT
>DATADQ010000018.1:0-10235 GCA_036258455.1 Nitrososphaeraceae archaeon
CGTTGAACTTGTAGACCAAGAAAATGTAGGAATCTTGCTAGATACTTTCCACATGAACATAGAAGAAGATTCAATATATGATGCAATAGTAAATTCTAAAGCAATGCTAAAACAAGTTCATATATCTGATAACAACAGGAAGATGCCTGGTTTTGCTCACATAGACTTTAAGAGCATTATCGGAGCGCTCAAGAAAATAAAATATTCAAAATTTCTTACATTCGAGCCTACTGTTCAGAGTACCGATTATAAAAATGACATAAAACTCAGTCTGCAATATCTAGAAAATTTATCCAAAAAATGATAATTGAATATATGAATACAAATTGTAAGTTTCATATATTTTAAGGAGGAATATATTAACAGGTTGCTAATACATAACAATGAAAAATTTATAGCAAATAATGAATTTGCAAAGGACATTGAAAAAGGTCTAAATGATAAACAAAAGCATGTTTCCCCTAAATTTTTTTATGACAAAAATGGATCAAGATTTTTCGAAGAAATATGTGAGCAACCGGAATATTATCTTAATCGCATTGAATCACTAATATTGAAAAAATCCGTGAATGAAATCATGAACCTAATTGGAGAAAAAGAAATAAGTATTATTGAATTAGGCAACGGAAACTCCTTGAAAACTAGAATTTTATTAAGACCATTTCTTACAAACTTGAAGAAAGTTAGTTATTTTCCAATAGATGTTTCACTAAAAATGCTAAAAAATTCAATTAGAAATTTATCCAGAGAATTTATGAATATACAAGTTTTTGGAATTTGTTCAGAGTATGTATCAGGTCTAATCAAAATAAATGAATTTATGAAAATGCACGATAACATTCCCCACAGAAAATTAATAATATTCTTGGGTTCAAGTATTGGAAATTTTGATCCAAAAGCATCAAAGGATTTTCTTTATTCTTTAAGTAGGTACATACGAAAGCAAGATGCCTTATTGATTGGGATCGACCTAGAAAAAGATAAAAAAATTTTGGATAAAGCATATAATGACAAGAAGGGCATTACTGCAAAATTCAATTTGAATATTTTGTCCAGAATTAATAAAGAACTTGGTGGAGAGTTTAAACTATCAACATTTGAACACAAGTCATTTTATAATATTCACAAACATAGAATTGAGATGCATTTGGAGTCAAAGTTGGATCAACAAGTAAGAATTGGATCTATTGGAAAAACATTTTATTTCAAAAAGGGTGAGACTATTCACACAGAAAATTCTTACAAATATTCACAAAATAGATTCAAAGAACTGGCGAAGAATGCTGGTCTTGAAGTAATAAAGAACTTTACTGATCCAAAGCAACAATATTCAGTAATCTTGCTAAAAAAGGTCTCTGACACAACGAAATCCTGAAAAAGGAATCCTTTCATGAGGCTTGAAATAATTTCTATAACTGTTTCTAATTTGCGACCTGGGAGTCGCAAATGAACCTCCGCGCAATACCTTCTGATTGATCGCCCACTTGTCCGTATACTCTGAAAATTTAGATCTAAATCCGGGATACAGGACATATTCAGAAGATGTCCATTCCCACACATCACCAATCATCTGGTGACAACCATAATGACTTTTTCCTCGCGGATATGACCCTATTGGAGAGGGTCCCCATTTCCATGACTCTAGCAAATTTGCATTAAGATCTGTTGGCAATTCATTTCCCCATGGATACCTTGTCTTCCTCTTCAGATCTTCATTCCAACCTGCGGCTTTTTCCCATTCTGCCTCAGTTGGCAATCTTTTTCCTGCCCATTTTGAATATGCCTCTGCCTCGTAATAACTTACATTAGTTACTGGTTCATTTGGTAAAACTTTATTTAGTCCTCCAAAATCTTTCTTGTACCAATCTGCTTCGATTTTTTGCCAGTAAAGTGGCGCTTTCCATTGTTTTTCTTTCACCAGATCCCATCCGTCCGATAACCAATATCTATAGTCTTCATATCCTCCCTCATCCATAAAGTCGATAAAATCCGTATTTGTGACTGGATATTTGTCAATTTCATATGGATTTAGATAAGTTTTATGTTCTGGAATTTCGTTGTCATAACAAAAGTCATCTCCAGAAAATCCAAGGTCGTACAATCCCCCGGATACTTTTATCATGCCTTTCTCAATATCAGCATTATCAATCAAGGAATTGTTTTTAGTGATTTTTGGTTCATAATTATCCTTAGGATCTTCGAATCTTTGGAAATAATGTTGAAGATCATAGACTAATAGCTCTTGATGTTGCATTTCATGTTGATTTGCCAACTCTATGTCATACGCTAAATTACGTGTTAAAGAGTTGTTCTTTTCGAGGTTGCCCAAAAATTTTAGAAACATGTCTTCGATCAGAGATCGATATTTCAATGTCTCAGAAACTTTAGGTCTAGGAAATTTTCCTCTATCTGATTTAGGCAAGATATTGCTATAACGCTGATAGTAGGAATTGAGATAGTCTGTATTTATTGGACTAGCATCGATGTCCTGTTTGTATTTTTCAAGAATTTTTTGAAAAAACCAGGTCACATGAGCAATATGCCAGTTTGGTGTGCTGCCAAATGGATCAGATTGCATTACCGCATCTTCTATCGAAATTGGTACAAATATGAGTGAAGTAGTATTTCTTACATTCAGAAAATCCAGACGTAATTTCTTAACATCGCTCGTTATGACCTGAGTCAATATTACTGATAGATGCATCATATATAATTTAATTTTTATTGAAACTCTATAATTCAATCATGGATAGGCTTGTTACATATAGCCTTATACGCACGCGGTCATCTGTAATATTCTTATGGTTTGTAGGATAGGCATCCTAGATGGTCAATCCAAATGTCGAAATAGTCGGGATTACTGAATTTGCAAAATATGTGCCCATAGTTCAATTACGAATATTATCCAATATGGTGGTTCAATTCACAAATGAATAGTATTATTAGTTCAACGTTTAAGTTTTAATACTTCTGGTTGGTCGAATACTGTCTTTCATTTTCTCCGCAGAAGCCATCATTCCTTTCCTCATTTTCTCCGCAGAAGCCATCATTTCTTTCCTGGCATTTTCAAAGGCAAGAGTTGATTATTATGTAACGTAGATACGTATAATTTCAGATAAGCGTATTAAAGTACTTGATTCTGGTCAATAAGATAAAGTATGCCATCCTGTTTAGGTGTGAAGGAAAGAGAGTTTATCCGAGATCTTAAAGAGGGGGATATAGGAAAACTACATAAGAAATATTCTTCAAGTTATAGGCACGTGTTGAAATATAGGGTATTACAAAAGCGAAGGTTTTTGACAAATGACCTCTTGCTGATAAATTCAGTTTTGGACAAGTTACAATCCTTGTAGGCTAATTGTTATATGCATATGCAGATGACTTATGATACTAACCGTTGAACCAAAGATTTGATCGACTGAACTTCAATAGAAACAATAGACTTTGACATATTATTTTCTATACTTGAAGTAAAACGATTAGCAATGAATCGAACTAGCTTTGCCAGTGAGGGTTATCTCGTATTTGATGTAGTTGATTAATTTCTGCTTGCCATTTGTTACTAAATTAGCTTACCTCTTGATTCAATATTTATCAAATTCAGAAAACACATTTAAAATTTAAGATCGAATAATGTTTCTAATATCTATCAAATCCCGTAATATTGAACTCGCAGTTTCCATCCCACCAGCGCCTTTGCCAATAATTGTTTGTCGACCTGAATGTTGACATGTGAATGTAATCGCATTAAGAGTACCATCTACACAAATCGGATCCTTTGTATTTACTGGCTTGGGCGCAACAACTAGTTTTTTTCCGTCACAAATTGCAATTAATTTTATCGCATTTCCCTTTTTTCGTTCATTAACAACCTGTGTAGCCTGTACGTCTCTAATACCTGTTCTCTGAACGTCACTCATCGTTGATTTCATGTTCATTACGAAGTTTGATGCAATTACTAGTTTTGCAGCTGCGTCATATCCATCAATATCCAGTGTTGGATCTTTTTCTGCATACCCTTTTTCTGAGGCATCCCTAAGGGCTTCGGAAAAATTCAATCCCTCATACATTTTGCTCAGGATATAATTTGTTGTTCCGTTAAGGATGCCTTCGAATGATAGGATCCTGTCTCCTTTCAAACATCTTTTGGCAAATTCTAGTATTGGCGTCCCGCCTCCAACCGTCCCACTGAATTTAAACGCAATTCTATTGTATTTTGCCAATTCCATCAACGATGGAAACTCCAACGCCAGAGGTCCCTTGTTTACGGTTATTACGTTTTTGCCCGACTTCATGGCTGTGATGATGTGCGATTTTCCTGGCTCACCGTCTGTAATTTTGGTTGGAGTTAGTTCAATAACTACCTCTGCATCCATACTTTCAATTACATCTAATATGCCAGATGTATTTCTATTTGATCCATACTGGATAACAGATCCCTTTTTCTTCTTTATATTCAGCAATCTGTCTAAATCTAAACCTTCATTGCAAGTTACTATTCCTTCATTATCAGCACATGCAACTACTTTGGGTTTTATACCATAATCCTTATACAAATCAGTCGAGTGCGATAATAGCAATTTAACAAGGCTCTGGCCAACCACCCCAAAACCTAACAATATCAATCTCAATTACTCTAGTATCTAAAATATCCGGTTAAATAAGTTTGAATTTCGTTAATTATGCATTTTTTGATTGCTTAGTTTCATTATGTTCTCAACAATTCTAGATATTCCATAGCGTACATTAAACCAATGATGCATCAAATGGACATTTTTTGACATTCACCATTTAATACATTCTTTACAAAAAATTGCCATGGTTTACCAAAGTGTTATGATATTAATAAAAATAAACTGCATGGAGACTAAGAGAATTGTCTAGAGGGTTTGCAGTTTTCATATTCTGGTTAATCGGATTTGGAATTGGCTTTGCAGGGTATCTTTTATTACCTGGAATTGCAGAATGGTTTGCCACATCTATGCCAAAATTTGTCAATCAGGCAGTTATAGGTGCACTGATAGCAGGGATGATCGGATCTGCAGTAAGCACATTCACGGTAGTTACGTGGGCAAACAGGACAAGTTAAAAGCTTCCTAAAAATATGTTTGTGTGTACAAGATCATTACGTTGTTTTATCAATCAAATTTTCATTGTTTTTAATTTTAAACGAACAAAAACAATTTGAAAAGGATTAAAAATGTCTGAACGTTTTTAATCCGTATATGTATAACGGAGAGTTAGAGGTACAGGCTAAAAGAAAAACCTTGGCCGTTTTGCACGATGAAATTACTCATATCCTAAGCGCGGCAAGAGATCTATCATCGCTTACTGATTCCATAATAAAGGGAACTAACAAGGAAACTGAACTATCCCTCGTTAGAATGAAAAATGCTGGTGAAGAAGTGGAAAACCTTAGAAGAAAGATGACAAGGGAAATTTCGGATACTGGAAGTCTAATGGTGTACAGAGAAGATGTTCTAAGAACTGCCTACATAATTGATGATATTGCGGGATATATTACCGGAATAGCATTTAGACTTTCAAATATTAAAATAACCACGTTAAAAAAAGGCAAATTTGATGCGGATATCAGTGAACTCATCAATATGGTGGTGGAGGCCATTTTCACGTTAAATGAAATGGCTCGGGCCCTAAGCATAAACCCTTCAAGTACAATTGAACTTGCACAAGAGGTTCAAAACATTGAAAGAAAGGTTGACAATGCTTACAGAAAAGTTGTGATTAAGGCTCTTAATGAAATTCCAAATACGAAAGATCTACTTCTGGTAAAGGACGCGGTAGAGGGAATAGAAGGAATGGCAGATAAATGTCAGGTTGCGTCAGACTCTCTTACTATACTTGCTTTGAGTATGTAATGGGTTCCTTTTCTGGTACGCTCGTAAAGAGCAGAATAATAATATGGGATATTGATGATTCAAGGTCAATTTTTTCTCTTGGCTATTATGGGAAACCCCTTGGCATCTACAAACCAAAGGGAATTGATTTTGAAACGCCTCTCATTCTTGATTTAATTGAAGGGTGCTATTTGGTTGAATCAAAATTACTTATCGTAAATAATGTCAACGGAGAGAGAATTATCTTAAAGGAAATGAAAGAAATTTGCAGAAAACAATATGTTGATTTTGATATCAAGTATCTAGTATTCAAAAAGTTACGAGATGTAGGATATATTGTCTCTCCTGGTATAAAGTTTGGGTGTGATTTTGCCGTATATGAGCATGGTCCAGGCATTGACCATGCTCCATATCTGGTTCAGGTTGTAGACGATCAACAAGACATTACAGCTACTGGAATAGTTTTGGCTGGGAGGTTGGCGACTACTGTAAAGAAGCAATTTATCTTAGCAATCACATCAGTGAAACCCCGAAGGGTTTACTTTCTTAGTTTCGATTGGTGGAGAGCCTGAGGCACTTTTGCCAATCATATCAAGCAACCCCTTTTAATTCTCATATCCAAATCAGAGCATTCTTACATACTTTAAGACAAAAATTTCAATGTTCTGATAAAAAATCTCTGAAAAGTCAATTCTAAATGAGAACCATAGCTAGTTTCGTTGAATAATTTGGATCATGTTTATTTCTTTGTCATTTATCTTGATACAGCCACGATTAGTAATAAGCCGAGGATTAGAACCGATATCATTATTATAGTAATCTTCATGCTCCAATTTCAACGAACCTATTGGGACTGTCTCGACAATCAACCCGTTCTTTTTCATCTGTGAAGCAAAAGTGTCGTTCAGGCTTGAAATCCTGATAGTTTCAGATTCGTCCTCATCTTCATGAATATTAACAGAGCCAGCGGCGTGTACTTCATCATTCATGCAGTTTGTAATTTTGCACTGTTAAATAAATTGTGTGAATAATTAATATTTGTAAATTCTAAAATTTTTTCAGATTCTTGGGTTGTAATAATTGCAGCCTCGCTATATTTAATAGTGTATTAAATATGCCATCAACATATTCCTATAGGAGATGGACTGATAGTTGGATAAAGACTTTAAATTTGCCAGTAAAGTTGTATTAGTCACGGGTAGTGGAACCGGAATAGGCCAGGCTATTGCAAAGAAATTTGCTGAAAATGGGGCTAGCATAATTTTACTTGGGAGAAGAAAGGAACCACTAGAAGAAACGCAATCTGAATTAGAAAAAATAATAACAAAAGCAGGAAGCCAAGGAAAAATCAGAATATTTCCTGGTATTGATGTTTCAGATGAAACTGCAATAACGAATATGTTCAACACTATTTCGAAGGAAATAGGTTATGTCCACATTCTTGTTAATAATGCTGGAATTTCAGGACCTGTAAAGCTTTTTACGAATTCTAATTTTGCAGAATTTAAGGAATGTATAATGATTCATTTAACAGGTACGTTTTGGACGACCCTCAAATGCATTGAAAACATGGAAAAGGGCTCTAAAATAATTACTATCTCTACTTTTTTTACAGAGGAAAACAAATACGAACAGCGGCCATATAGATTTAGAACACCTTATACAAGTGCGCAAGGAGCCAAAAATAGGTTAGCGGAAGCTTTTGCTTGGGAATTAGTTTCTGATGGAATTGAATCAGTGGCAACTAATCCGGGTCCGGTTCATTCGGATCGTATCTACAAGACGGTATATCCAAAAGCTGCTGCAGAATTTTTACGTATCGGAGGTTTCCCTGGATTATCATCTATCGAAATAGAAAAAATATTGCAACGGCTTTTGAATGTTTTAGGGGAAGACCAGACTGCTGTAAATAATGAAATGGACATAATTCTAGAAGAAGTGTTTAACGAAAAGATAAAAAATGAAGATGATAAATTCAAACTTAATTCAACACTTAGAGAGCTTTTATCAAAAACGCAGGAAATTGCTGAAAAGATACAACTGAATACAAAGAAAATGATAGTCGACGAGGAGTTTCTTTCACAGGACCAGGTCGCAGAAATGGTTCTAAACCTATCATCTGAAAAAATGAGCAAGTTATTGAATGGCAAGATCGTCCCAAACGACAGAGTATTTTATCCCACAAGACCAATTATTGGAACATATATTCACCAAAACGAGATTGATATATCGGATAAAGTCATTATTCTGATAATAAATTCTTCGTTGGAAAAAGATCATAGACGTGCAAAACTAATTGCAAATTCCCTTGTAAATAAAATAAAACAATTGGTGATTCTGATAAAAGATGCTAAAGATTTGGGTTACTATAAAGAGTTCCATTCTCATTCTGTAAATTTATCGAGTGAAGATGCTGTAAAAAGAGTCTTTAGAGTTGTGCGTGAAAAATTCTCTGCAATAGATTCAGTAGTTTTGCTGACTGGCGAATATGACTACGGTATAACATTAAAATCGCTTGGCAGAAAGCAATGGGACCAGCTCGTTGAAAATTACTTGTTTGTGCCGGCTTTGATAACTAGAGAATCTGTAATTAACATGTCGCCAGATGGCGCTCTTAGTGAACCTTCTTTATTCAAAGGTTCGAAGGGATCAATAACTATCGTGGGGCCTGACTCTCCCGTCGGAGACAAAATCTCTGGAATTGTTCGGGCAAGGTCGGAAATATTTCGTGGTGCGCTTAGACCCTTCAATGCAACCGTTAATCAAGAATTGCGAGATGTTATAAAATCAAACATAAGACAATACCTATTACTTGCTGGCAACATAGAGGGATGTCAGCCCGATGAAGTAAAAATTACTAATATGATATCAAGTATTCTCTCACAGGAAAATAGTGTAAACAATCAAACTATATTTTATGTTGACGAATAATAACAATTAAGGTAACTAAATGGACAATTTGCTCCGATCTATTTTTCCAATCTTATAAAAAAACACATTAATCTAGAAGTTATAGTCTATTTTGGATGACTGAAAAATTCGTCCTCGACACCAGTGTAATTATTGATGGCAAGGTTCCGAATATCATACAAGATAAAATCGAAGAAAACAGCCAAATAATAATTCCTATAGCTGTTCTAGATGAACTGCAGTCACAGGCATCGACGAATAAGTCACATGGAATAGAAGGATTACTTGAAATAAAAAAGATAAGGGAGGCATGCAAAGCTAGAAAAATAAGTCTGGAATTTGCTGGAACCAGACCAACAATTGAAGAAATTAGGCTGGCTAAACATGGAAGAATTGATGCCATTATAAAAGATATAGCTTTAGAAAAAGATGCTACATTGATTACATGTGACTACGTTCAGCATTTGGTGTCTGAAGCACATGGAATTAAGTCAATTCATATTAGTTCCCCTAAAGAAGATTCAAAATTACAATTTGAGAAATATTTTGATAACTATACGATGAGTGTTCATCTAAAAGAAGGTACTTATCCATTTGCAAAAAAGGGTGTGCCAGGTAACTTAAAGCTTGAGCGCTTGGAAGAAAATAGACTCTCAGCTGAGGAAATTTATGAAATTACAAAGGACATTTTAGAACAATCCAGGTCAAGAAAAGGGTTCACCGAAATTAACAGGGATGGAGCAACTGTCATTCAGTTGGGCAAATATAGAATCGCAATTACAAAAGAACCCTTTTCAGATGGGCAAGAAATTACGATTGTTAGACCAATAGCAAAGTTGACATTAGAAGATTATGGACTGAGTGAAAAATTATTGTATCGATTAACATCCGATGTAGAAGGAATAATTATCGCAGGGCCTCCTGGGTCCGGCAAGAGTACACTGGCAAGCAGCCTTGCCGAATTTTATGCTACGCAAAATAAGATTGTAAAGACATTTGAATCTCCTAGAGATTTGCAAGTACCAAAAGAAGTAACTCAATACGGACCGCTAGAGGGAAGTTTCGAGAATGCCGTTGACATTTTGTTGCTTGTACGTCCTGACTATACCATATTTGATGAAATAAGACGATATAGAGACTTTCAAGTATTTTCTGATATGAAGCTTGCTGGAGTCGGTATGATAGGAGTAATCCACGCAAGTAAACCTTTGGATGCGGTACAGAGATTTATTGGCAGAATCGAGCTTGGGATGATACCACAAATTCTGGATACAATAATCTTTATGGACGCCGGGATGATCAAGAAGGTTTATGAAATCTCGCTCACGGTCAAAGTACCTTATAAGATGACCGAAGCTGATCTTGCCAGGCCAGTAGTAGAAGTCAAAGATTTTTCGACCGGAGTAACAGAATATGAGATTTATACATTCGGCGAAGAAAACGTCATTGTGCCCGTTGACCTAGATA
>DATADQ010000019.1:0-2530 GCA_036258455.1 Nitrososphaeraceae archaeon
TCAGTACTGAACTTGTGCGATTGTAATCTAAATATGGTATTTGTCATTCTTCCTACCTATTGAAATAGTCCTTTTTTATAAGGATTGTCGTAATTTTTACTATACTGTGTGTATTTTAGGTTTAGAATCATATATCAGAGCTAACAGATGTGCTCGTGCATCATTTTGATCAACTAGACCACGATTTGCTATGGTTATTATTGTACTGTCGTTTCTGACGCCGCGCATCTTCATACAAAGATGCTCTCCTTCTGTAATGACAGTTACTCCCTTAACTCCCATTTCCATTATCTCGTCTGCGATCTCCTTTGTGAGTCTTTCTTGAATTTGCAATCTCTTAGAGTACTTTTCTACTAGGCGTGCAAGTTTCGAAATCCCAAATACTTTACCTGAAGGAGTGTAGGCAATGTGTATTCTGCCAAAGAAAGGAAGCATATGATGTTCGCACATGCTGTAAAATTGGATGTCTTTAGCAATAATCGAATCAGTTTCTTCACTAAAAGTAATTTCCAGTTCAGAGTTCATGCAATAACCTGCAAAAATTTCTTCATACATATCTGCCATTCTTTGAGGAGTTCCCAACAAGCCTTCACGATCCGGATTTTCTCCGAGTTGCACTATCAACTCCCTAACGAGTTTTTCAATCTTTCTTTTATTAATTGAAGTCTTTTTCATATTCATCCTTTCACCTTTGAATCATCTTGCTCCTACTCCTTTATGTAACTGTGGTATAATCCTCACCTCAGGAAACATGGGTTGGACAATATCATAAATATCTAGAAGCTTATTAAGAGTTGGCTGATCTATGCCATCACTAGGTTGTATTATGAAGCTCATAGTGTCTGAAGGCTCTATTTTCTTCGAAATGTTGTATACCAAATTCTTGAAACTATCAAGCTTTGTAGAATTAGTTACTACTATTTTAATGTAAGTAGTCTTGTTATTTTGGACGGCTAATTCCAAACATCTAAACTCATTTAATAGCAAATTATCATAATGCTCATCTTCAACAACTTTAGAATCTTCAGTTTTGAATTCAACCTTGCATATATCCATATAAGGTAAAATCTTACTAAACAGTTCAGAATCAAAGCATGATGATTCTATGTATGTTTTCAGATTTGTATGCCTTTTTATGAAATCTGCTAATTGTATTACAGCTTCAATTTGTAATAATGGTTCTCCTCCTGTGAAATTTACCTTGTAAGTGAATGGTTGAAGTTCTTTTACAATCAGATCTTTAATTTCCTCTACTTGGTAATCAATTCCACTATCCAGAGGCAGGGCATATCTTGTATCACACCATCTGCATTTTAAATGACATCCCGATAGTCTGATAAACAACGTCTTCTTTCCTACGAATATCCCTTCTCCTTCAAAGCTAGTGAATATCTCACTAACTCTTACTCTTGTCTTATTTTCAGTTCTTTGCATAAATTGTTTTATCCTCTATACCCGCTAAAGTAAATGCCATCTTCCTATTTATACACGATTCGCATTCACCACATTGCAATATATCTTGATGAATTTTTTTCCCATTTGAATAACAACTCCACGATTCAAATATAGTATCTCCAAGTATTTCGTGACCTAATTTTAATAGCTCGTATTTGTTTATTCCCTCCAAAGAGGGAGACCATACAGATATTTTTGTCTTAATTCCACTCTTGATTTTGTCTTCCTCTCCTAGATTCAAAGTATTTGTAATTGATTCAATAAACTTTGGTCGGCAATCCGGGTAATTAAAATCATCAGCGTGTGCGCCAAATACAATCAAATCGGCATTTACACTAAATGCCCAAGCTGTCGCAATAGTAATGAATATGGCATTTCTAATTGGCACTACAATACTATAATCGAATTTAGAGGGAATTGATACTTTATTATTAGTTAGAACATTTGAATTACCATATAATTCCTTCATAAAATTTATGTCCACAATACGGTATTCGTCTGAATTCAAGGCTTTGGCAAGTCTTTTCGATTGTGTTATCTCCCGTTTAGCTCTTTGGCCGTAAGAAAAGGTAATAATCTTTATTGCATATTTCTTATAGCTTTTAATATAGGCCGTGGCACAAAGTGAATCCAATCCACCACTCATTATACATATTGCAATTTTTTCATCTTTCAATTAACGCATAGATACCTCCCACACCATATGATATTGCGACAAACAGTCTAGAAAGGGCCAAGACATGTTGATGGACTAGAATGGAATTCAGGATCACGTCAACCAAAAATAAAACTGGGATCATAAAGAGAGCAATTATTCCAACAACAAATTGTTCCTTATTGTCATAATTACTATATGATTTAATCAATAGATAAGTGGAAATGTTACCTGTACCAATTCCTAAAAGTATGAGGTACTGCGAAAATGAATGAAATACAGGTATGGCCAAAAAAGGTCCTGCCCAGCTTAAACCATTAATTATTTTTGCGTGAAGTGGCCATTTTATGCTATTTTTCATTCTGTTTCTTATGGAACGAAACAGATTCTTCATTTTCGTAAATGTTATTCCCAAAATCA
>DATADQ010000020.1:0-5136 GCA_036258455.1 Nitrososphaeraceae archaeon
TCAAAATTTTGAAAACGGCCCAAGTCCAGATGGAACGAGTGGAATACTTAGAGTAACACAGCGTGGAAATACTGTGGGCAATGGAATACTTGGAAGTACAGTTCCATTAAACATATACTTCGCATATGGTATTCGCAATAGCTTTGGAATAGATTTCGATCCTGTGACCGGTAGACTTTGGGATACAGAAAATGGTCCTGAGTCAAACGATGAGATAAACCTTGTTGAACCAGGATTCAACAGTGGCTGGACCGATATAAGGGGTGGTATGGCACCTGAGGGATTTGACTTTGACAACTTAGTAAGCTTTGGGGGTAGAGGGAGTTACAGCGACCCAGAATTTGTATGGACCGAGTCAGTCGCTCCTACTGCTATAGAATTCCTCACATCTAGCAAACTAGGAATGCAACATCAAAATGATATGTTTGTAGGCGATTTTAATAATGGAAGAATTTATAGATTTGATCTAAATCCACAAAGAACAGACTTAGTATTGTCTGGTGTACTTGCAGATAAAATAGCAAATCCTGATTCCGAAACAGAATCAGTCATATTTGGAGAAGGATTTGGTGGAGTTACCGATCTTAAAGTAGGATTAGGAGACGGGCATCTGTATGTTTTATCTATAGGCAATGGTGCACTATATAAAATACTTCCTAAAGCTGGATTAACAGCATTCAATGAAAAGTTTAATCAAGAGAAGGTACAAGGAGAGGAAGACGACGATGGTAATGAACCGTCTAGCCTGCTAGGAGGAGTACTAGATATTCCAACTACTGATAGTGATAATGATGAGAATAGTGTGAATAACAAAGATAGATCTGTCTGCAATAAATTAGTAATGGCCTGCACTGCATGGCCCAATGTTAAACCATAAAAAAGAAGGAAGAAATCTTTTACGTTTACTATGCGTTCTAATGCTAGTCAATATCATGTACTAGTCATCGATTTAATGATCTCTCTAGCCCTTATTCGCATGTGCGTGCGTGGCATGTGCCACTAGCATAGTATCCGAAATTTTCTCCAAGGCTGTCGAGTCCAAATTGTTCATGACCGAATGGCTGATCACCGGGCCTTGCAAAAATTTTGTGATTATTGTCCGTGCTCTCTTCCGCCATTTCCTCACCCAAAAAACCAGCATGAAAGGTGTCCTTATATTTTAGGTCAGGGGATTTTTTGGGTTCCTTGCTGAATAGTCCTTGTGTCTTTGAATAGTTAACCATAATGTTATTATGCCGGTAACTAAAACCCACTGTTTTTATGGTTTTTTGACCCCCATCTCACCTGCAGGGCGTTTTAGTTGGCCAAGTAAATATATTTAGTCCGTGTTATAAGTGCAGCTTTAACACATCTTAACCTAGCCAGAAAGATGAGTATTTCATTGATCCATACTACCTTCGGAGTTCTTAGCCATAGAAGTCATATCCTTTGAGTTCAATTAAAGTGCCATGGTAACAGTCGAAAGCAGCTGAGAACAGAGGTAACAAACCGGTAACAAACCGGTATAAATGTTAAACTGTTTTAAGCATCTATCCAACAGAGGTGGTAACAATGAAAACAAGACAGGAAAAAGAACAAGAGGTATTAGACCTTTACAATCAGGGTAAGACTATTCGTGACATAGCCAAGGAAGTCAGAATGTCTTTTAGGGATATAGGTGCTATCTTAAAAAAAGCATCTGGAGAGATGGAGGAAAATCAAGACATCAAAGAATCATTATCTCCGTACAACAAAGCCTATCGACTCTTTTCTAAGGGTAAGACCCCGATACAAGTAGCAATTACATTGAACCTTAGTGAGGATGAGACAACAAGATTTTATCAAGAGTATTGGAATTTGAAACAAATGCATGAACTCAGAATAGTATATGAAGAGATCGGTCCTGACATTGTACATTTCCTAGGGTTATATAGATTATCCAAAGATGGACGTATGAATTCACGACAAATTATTGATCTTCTACAAATTGCAAATAATGACCTACCAGCATTTGAGCAGAGGTATCAAAAAATACAACAAAATGTGAATCATTTAGAGCTCAAAGACATAGACGCAAGTATAAAATTGGTAGATTTCAATTATTAAATACAAAATGCAAAAAAAATGCTAGATTCTTACCGTTTATCTTGTAAGAAAGAGGCAAGTAAGGCGCTTGAGTTGCACAGACAGAATATGGAACTTGAAAAACTGTTAAGCGGGTTCAAGTATAATAATAAAGACTACATTAAGATTCAATCTATCGCAAAACAGACTGTTAAAAGTACATTATCAGATGATAGGCAGCTGTTAAGATCATTATCAGATGATAGTGTCATGGCGTGCTAATCCTACTAAATTTAATTTTATAATTCATAGCATGTCATCAACAGTGTTGATGTCAAAATCAACCATAATAGACTACGCAGGCAGCAGCAGTAACTACCATACCAACCCCTTCTCATACTACTCTAATCAGAACGGTTATGATGAAACTCTTGCGGAAGTATTGGTGAATGAAGCTGCTATCCTCTATAAAAAAATGGTGAAGGATTTCACAAGTCAAGCTATAACTAATGTAACCGCTGATAGTAGTTCAAACGATTACCTTCAACGATAGGCTGGGACATTGCAGGAAATTAACGTGGCCATCTCTAGAGCCAAAGAGGATTTATTTGAACGGTAATTGATTATACTGAGTAATTTTGATATGATGATAAATGGCATGACTAATGCTTCAAATCATCACAAAAAAAGTCCTTCTAGATATCTTGCACGATTAATAGGCTCAAAGTATGGGAAAGCAATTGATACACCATTAATACTTAAAAGTTATCTTTTTAGATTTATTATTTTATGAATCGAGTAGACACTAGACAGTATTTTGTAATCCCTATATTGCAAAAGCCATTTAGACCAAAGACTATCTAGGGAAGCGGGCAGTTAACTGCACAGATACGTGTAGATAGAATGATACCAGGTCAGGAACATGACTGCTAGCCATATTAACTGTGGAGGCTGATAAATACAAATGATAAGTGTTTTGAATAAATAATAAGTGATAGGTTTTGGTTACGGGACAACCTGACTATCAACCACGCCAATCGTGCAGACTCCTACATTTATGGTCTCTGGATGAGGGTTAATGTCAAGGTAAAATAATCATTCTAACATATTTTGTTAAGAGTTAAATTAAGTGCAGAAACCTATTAAACAGAGTCTGTAGCAGCAATCGATGCATAGCTATTGCTATTTATTGGTCATATATCACTTGCATTTCTTCTCGCGTATTTTATTTCTACAAAATTTCAAGATATCAGGAAGACCGTTTCCATTGCTCTGGTTATGTTCCTATCAATTCTTCCAGATATTGACATATTATTCAGACTTGCAGGTATGGATCTCGGTCATAGGACCTTTACACACGGGGTAATTATATGGTTAGTTGTAGGAGGTATTCTAATCTCATTTTTTACAATAAAATATGGAAAAGGTTTGGAAGCAGCGGTTTATTTGATAGCATATCTATCACACCTTGTAATAGGCGACACTTTTGTAGCACCTATCAATATTCTGTACCCGTTTGGGGATTTTATTGTCAATAGCCCAATCAAGAATGGGTCTTTGCAGCACATTTTCTTAGAGATTCTCTTCTTTACTTTAATGGCAACGATAGTAATAACAAGGTACTATTCATTTAAGAGGAAAAATGAGGATATTTTTCTATTCCGTTACCATTACAAAATGGACACATTCCTCTATCCCGTCTTGATTTTAGCTATAATCATATCTTTTTTTTATGTGGTGGCTGGATTTGAGTTTAGTTTAGTTGAGATATCTGTATTAATGCTTCTTCACATTGCATTAGTATCTATAATTATGTTGATTTGGCTAGCATCAAAATCTGCAAAAAGACAAGAGCGTGTGGTTTCTTAGCATTTTCTATGTACTGGCTAAACATATGATCTGAGACCGTATCTATCATTTCCGCTACCGTTGAATCAGATTTACTATACTATGTTCTCTCTTAGACAAAGCTTTTACGTACCGGCTTCATAAAAAAAATTATTATGGATTATGAGAAAACCGCTCAGCTGTATGAAAAAGCTGGACAAGATAAGGAGGTGGGAAGATACACCTGAATATCTTTCCTACAAATCCGAAAAGGCTTGGTATGAAAAGGTAACAAGCAAAAGTAATGGAGAGTTTTACCAAGCAGAGGGCTTGATAAAGCGCGATCTGGTACCTCCAGATTGGAAGCCTCCACATGTTGATGTAAAGGGTAAGCCGCTCAAGTATCCGATAAAACACACGAACTGTATTATAAGAATAAGAATTGCTGACGGTTCCGAATGGCTCAAGTCACGGCAGCAATGGTACGGATTAGACCTCAATTGTTTATGGTACAGTACCGAGGCATCCCCAAATTATTGGATTCGAAAGAAGGGCATAGAGGGTTCTCATATGAAGAGATAGTGACTATCTTGATGTAAGTTATATTTCAAGCCAGATGGCGCCGCATGGGGTTATATGCACTTTGGCAGCTAAATATAGAAAGAAGGTGCGCTAAACGTACGGGAACAGTAGAAGAGGGACCCGTCTCCTTATTCAGATAATTCAGAATAATTAGGATTTGGCACACTATCAGGGCGGATTACATACACGAGTGTATTGTATCCCACCTAATTACAATTGCCACTAAACAAAAGGTACATATTTTGCTTGACATCAGACAACCCGTGACACCAAACAAATTACATCAAAAGGACTATAGTTGTCCAATTTGCCATAGGATTACTTCTTTTATTCTTTCCAATCAATTATAGTGTATTTGCACAGACACGTGAACTGTCAGACGAAGAACAACCTGAAGACGCAACAGATTTTGCCGGTTTAACCACCTCTACTGGTCCAGCACCGATAAATGGAACTGCTTCAGATCAGGCTAGCAGCAATGGAATAGATGAGGTTAATCTGACACCTGAAGGCGGCGAAAGGAATCCTACGGCGATGACTGAACAACTTAATTCATTACAAACGCATTTAGATGCTGCCCGTGACGCACTAGTGAACAGAGATAATATAAAGTCGATGGAAGAGATAAACTCCATAGATATAATATTATTTAACGTTTCTCGTAGTCTGGAGGATGAGAACTGA
>DATADQ010000021.1:0-6736 GCA_036258455.1 Nitrososphaeraceae archaeon
ACACGGCTAATCTACTAGCTAATTTAACCGAACCTGTCATAATCATTTGTATATATCAGTATATCTATTGCACTCAAACCGAATTCGAACTGTAATGAGAAATGTCTGCTGCAAACTTATTAATTCAATGGACTAAGAAAGGAAGTAATGCCAGACCCCGATGCCAAGCGTGTATTCTGGTATATTCTTGCTGGCTCTAGGGGAGGCATAAACAGAGCCAAGATTATTGATCTGCTAAAAGTACATCCGTATAACATGAATCAATTGGCAGAAACACTAAAACTCGACTATAAAGCAGTTCAACACCATATCCACGTTCTTGAAAAAAATAATATGGTAGCTAAAATAGGAGAAAAATATGGGGTGCTATATTTTATTTCCAAATACCTAGAGGCAAATCTTGAAGCCTTCAGTGAGGTAAGATCTAAAATGGAAATGGAAATGAAAAGACCGTAGAAGCTCTAGCATTCCTACCCTTTAAATTATTTCTTTAAATTAGAATAAATATGGACAAAAGTAAATAAGCAAATTCTATTCTACTTCTCTCTATTAGCTTGGAGCCTCTTATTACTGTCAATGCGATAGTGGCATTGGCAAATATAGCGATTCTGATCGCATTACTCTTTCTATATGCAAGAGTTTATAGAAGTAGCAGAGCCAAGTTTACAATAGGTCTAATCCTTTTTGCAGGTTTACTAATGCTGCATAATATTATTGCAGTATATGGATATTTTATGATGGAGCCGCTATATGCTGAAGCGTTAATTCCTTACTTTTTGGCTATACATATAGCGGAGCTGGCTGGATTGTCAGTATTATTGAGAATTACTTTGCTCTAGATTTTTTAAATTGTATGGAGCGAGAATTGGATCTAATATGGATGTGATTTGGAAAAAAGTATTAATCTGATCAATTAACAAAATGCAATATTCATGGTAGATGTAAATATACTAGTATCTGCGCTGGCAGGTGTAGGCTCATTTTTCTCACCGTGTATTCTTCCAATATTGCCAGCATTTATTTCCTATTTATCTGGAACAGCCATAAATGAAGTTCAAAATCCGGAAACTAATAATTCTTCTAAGGGCCACACAATAACAATCAGAAAGTCAACCAGGCTTAATATTTTTCTCAATACTGTATATTTTGTTCTTGGTTTCTCACTAATATTTGCTGTACTTGGTGTTATTTTAAACAGTGTGCTATCTACTGTTGGGATTGGATTTCAAAGCACACTTCAATCAATTGGAGGCATAGTTATTGTGACATTTGGAGCATATCTCATTCTATCTACAAAATTAAGAACATTGAATTTCGAGAAAAAGATGACTAAAATACCAAAATTTAAGACAAGCTATATCACATCTTTTGTTTTCGGAGCAGCATTTGCAGCAGGATGGACTCCTTGTGTGGGTCCCATTTTAGGTAGTACATTTACTTTGGCAGCTACAGCTCCAGGGGCAGCATATAATTCACTTCTAGCATATGCCATTGGACTTGGAATCCCTTTTCTAATAACTGGGGCCTTTTTCTCACAAGCCACTGGGTTAATTCAAAAGATGGTGAAGTATCTAAAATATTTCAATCCTATAATGGGCGGATTGCTGATTATACTCGGAATACTGGTGTTTACGAATCAGCTATCATTGCTTGGAAATTTACCATTAGCAAATGAATTAATTAACTTTGAGAGGGGAATTTGAATGAATAAAGACAATTTCAGTGCATTAGTAATGGCAATAGGGGTAGTGTCTTTAATTGTTGGCTTTGCTATTTATTTCAATAGTGCAGAAGTCAATAAAGTTGTGTCTGTTCAAGGAGGAACAACCAATTTTGTTCCTATAAAAGAATATAATAACAATGATACGACGACAACTATTAAGAATGCGCAGTTCTCAATTGATAAGTCACAGTTTAAGAAGGCACCTGAATTTGAAAAGGTCAGTGGATACATAAACTCCAAGCCGTTAAACCTCTCAGATCTCAAAGGGAAGGTTGTACTTGTAGACTTTTGGACGTACAGCTGTATCAACTGTATAAGGACTATCCCATACCTTGTTGATTGGAATGAAAAATATGCGGATAAAGGTTTAGTCATAGTCGGAGTACATACACCCGAGTTCGAATTTGAGAAAAACATTGATAATGTAAAGGAAGCAGTCAAAAAGTTTGGCATAAAATACCCTGTAATTCAAGATAACGACAAAGGTACATGGAATGCATATCAGAATCAGTACTGGCCGAGAAAATATATAGTTGATAGTGAGGGCTACTTAAGATATGATCATATAGGTGAAGGAGGCTATGTCGAAACTGAAAAGGTTATTCAGAATCTTCTTCAGGAACGTATTGTTCAGATGGGTCTTGAGAATAATCCTTCTAGCATAAATAATAGTACGGTCACAGAAAAAATAACAATACCAGAAAATGTTCAATCAGTAGACTATTCAAAGATAAACTCACCAGAGCTGTACTTTGGATACCAATTTGCCAGAGCATCTCTGGGAAATCCAGAGGGGTTCAAGCCAGATCAAACTGTGAATTATTCTCTGGCCAATACTGGCTCTAATATTAAACCCAATGTCCTCTATCTTGATGGAACATGGAAGAATAATGCTGATAATATGGAATTGCAAAGTAATACGGGTCGCATAGCGTTAGTCTATTCTGCAAAGTCCGTAAATATGGTTGCGGGAGGGAACGGCGAAGTTTTAGTCTTAGAAGATGGTTCAACGCTTCAAGGTAAATATCGTGGAGCGGATCTGTCAGAAGAGGGCAGGTTCGCAATAGGTGGTCAAAGATTATACAATTTATCAATGCATGATAACTACGGGCTCCATTCAATAGTGATTGATGTCAAGGGAAAAGGGTTCCAAGCCTATACATTCACTTTCGGTTAGAGCTATACTAGGAAAAATTTCTTTTCTGACACTATTTTAGAAATACAAAGCATCCTATTTTCCATTCTAAGAAAATAGATTACATCTTTTTTCCATCGTTCCTCCTGGAAGTAAACCAATGTGATTAAAGAAGATCCTCAATCATCTAAGATAATAATCCCTTGTGACTTGTGAATCAGATGGTTTGCACAATTTGTATGAGGTTACCGTAATAAAAAATACTTCTCTTCTAAACGAAAAATCTATCTTATACTTGGTTGAAACTGCCGTCGCCTTTTTTCTTAAATATTCTCTTTGTTATCACATTGTTACCATTATTATTAACGCTATACATTGTATTATCTCACGCCAGTTCAGGATAGCTGTTTCTACAAAACACACAAAACACAAGACATCATATATGCTGTAACGTACTTTAATCAATGATGACTAAAGATGTAATGAAACAGCAACGAACTTTTTGCTTAGTGCTTCCTCTCTTGCTGCAGTTCCACCACTTTCTACCCTATTCTTTAGCTCTAAAATAATAAGCTTGTCTCCAATGATATTTACAAGGTCAAATTTCAATTTCTTGATATTGGTTTTGCTTAACCATTCCAATCCTTTTCTGTATTTTTGGCTCTTATTTTCATCGTTTCTGGCTGAAAGCATGGAAAAGATTTTGAATAGGGTAATTCCAGATGTAGAATATTTATTTCCAAGGAGTGCGATAATTTTCTCCAATAGACTTCCACGACCACCCTTAGATGCCCAGATATACGACGTAGTTTCCAGTAATGCTTGATATTGATATTTGTCATATTCGACCGACTCTATTCCCATGAATTTAGATACAAAAGGATCAAATTCAGATGAAGTGCTGATGGTTGACTCAATCAATCTATAGACAATATTGGCATAGGTATAGTCCTTTAGCGGGTGATCCTGGATATGTCCTACATCAAATGCCAGCTCGCATTATTTTCCTTATGAAGGTCCGGATTTAGAAACAACAAGGAGCCACTTAACAGAGCAGGATAGAGGTATTCAACCCGAGCACATGGTAGATCTTATAGTAGTCAATAACAAATATCATATGTCAAAAGTGGGATATGGAGGGTATCAAGAAGCCGGTCAACCATTTCAGCCGTGGGGGACGATGCAGTTCTTCCGTATGACCAGGTTTATCGGCGGGATCAGTCTAATGCACATGATACTAAGAATCCAGATCCTTTCGACCTATGGTTCTCTTATTGCTCCTAATTTTGATGAATACTATAAACAAATGAAAATAAGTAGAATTGCAGGGCTCTGTTGTTTGCTCAGTCTACTAGTCTTATAATAATGACGGGTAACTTATGGACGCTACGACCGATACTATAGGAGTATTTTACGATCTTGCCACAATAATCATTTCTTGGAGGCTTTTTTCTGATAATCTGCTGCTATATCCATGAGTCTATATAGAAGTTCATCTGTCGACTCCCTGAACTTTCCAAATGACTGTAAGCGTTCCCATGTCTCCTTTCTGAGGTTTACAGACTTTCTCCTCTCTGTCATAGTAAGCTATAGTAGCTTCTATCATATGCTTTCTTATATATGTTACACTATATACACTGCACTCACTGTGCGCAATATATTTATACTAATATGACGTTATTATATACAGAAATGAAATTATTTAGCCGGTAGAAAAAAGGTAACTCAGAGGTAATTCCTCAAAATAATAAACCGAATTGTAGTTTAATATAGTGGTTGTGAAACGACACATGACAACTATAGATTTTCTTGTATCAAATGGTATTTGAGTCCCCTATACTTTGTCGAGTAATAATGACATCTATGGGCTTAGGATGAATGGAATAAAATCCCTGAAGATAGATTTGTGTTTTCTGTTAGACCTGTGCAGTACCGCCATCTACAAACAGCTCAATACCAGTAACAAAGCTGGAATCATCTGATGCCAAAAAGAGGGCAGCAGCTGCGATATCGCGCGGCTGACCTATTCGACCCATTGGGATTATGGAAACAAAGCCGTCCTTCATTTCTTGGCTCATGACAGTTCTAATCATGGCAGTATCTATTGTACCGGGACTGATGACATTGACCCTGATCTTTCCTTTGAGCTCGGCAGTCCAAGTTCGGGCGAAAGAACGGACGGCCGCTTTGCTGGCGCTGTACACGCTAGTACCAGGAAATCCCTTTACTCCGGCTATAGAACTATTCAGAATGATTGATCCGCCGTCCTTCATAAGCGGCAGAGCCTTTTGCACAGTAAACAAGGTCCCGCGAACGTTAACGTTGAACGTATCGTCGAAGCCCTTCTCGGTAATGGACCCGAGCGGCTTACCGAGCTCACCATAGCCGGCGCTAGCAAAGAGGACGTCGATATGGCCCTTCTCCTTTTTGACTATCTCGAACAGCCGATCGAGGTCTGCAAGATTGCCGGCATCACCCTGTACCCCGGTGACCTTGTTTTTGCCGATTTCTTTGACTGCTTTGTCTAGCATTTCCTGGCGGCGGCCAGTGATAAAGACGTATGCGCCTTCCTCGATGAATAATTTAGCAGTAGCAAGTGCCATACCGCTGGTCGCTCCCGTAATGACGGCTACTCGGTTCTCTAATTTTTTTGCAGGCATTCCGTTTCCTCTTTCATGGAGATTATCCATTATCCCAAATCACTCACTTGTTATCACTACATTAAGAATAGTAATTATATAAGTTGACAAGTCCATGTCTGGTCGACAAGGTGATGCAGGGTTCTACTTTCTATCTCTTCCAGATTTATTATTTTACAATAAGCAGACTGTGATTCTCGAACGTAGCAAAAAGGATCCTTTATAGTTATATCAAGGTCCATAATCCCGTTATTCTGTTGGCCAACATCCGAACCTATGATGATGGTGACTTCTGCGTACGCTTGAAATTCTATAGTTGGGGCACAACATGTTCGACAGTCAGGCCTTCATCATCGATTAGCCTGATAAGATCCTACTACAACATCTAGTACATAAAACTTAAGAACAGGCCATTATAGCATTCAAATTATGGTCGAAATTGGTATAGCCGAGGCACAATGTTTATAGTTCTGTACTTCTCAAGGAAGCAAGCAAAGGGTTTCAATTTGGATATCGAAACAAAGGTTCTTAATGACTTGGATGAAAAGGTTCGCAAGGCGGCAGAAATCATAATTGAAAAACCATCGATGCAAAAAGTCATGTATAAACTTGAAAAGCCATCAGAAGAATTTGCCTTTGCGTACTATATCTTTTTTATTTCTTCTCATGCTTATGCGATGCATCAAAGAAATGTGCTCAAGGATGATGATTGGACAAGGTGGTTATACTGGATGAGAAATTGCTTTAGGTATGGAATTTTAGGTGAACATTGGAAACAAACACAGTCAGAAAATTGGTTTGATCCTGCCTACCAAGCATTTGTCAATAAGGAAGTAATTCCTGAGACTCGTAAAAATAATGGAAGTTAGGTTTCTAGACTGAGTATAGCTCTAATCCTTTTTAATTGCTGTATCATTGAAACAGAATCGACAACATCCACGTAAACTGTTCTCAAGTGGGTCGGGATAGTTACCTGAAGCAATATATCTCTCCATCAAAACAAGATAGTTAGGCATGTACTCTGCAGGTATAACGCTTAATACCAATTAGAGATATGATGTGCGCATGAGTAGAAATATCGACAATGCTTACTATCCCAAGGAGGGTTTTGTTCTGACACATTTCATGACGGTGGCGGATCCGAAACGATCGGCAGAGTTTTATCTTCGAATTTTTGGAGGCGAAACAGTCCGCAGCGGTGAACCTACTATCATCCAAATTGCCAATAGCTGGCTAGTC
>DATADQ010000022.1:0-2959 GCA_036258455.1 Nitrososphaeraceae archaeon
TCTACTGCACTGTTCAAGAAGGCACTTAGCAACATTGACATTCAGGAATTACTATCGGATTATCCCGCCAGCGCAGTGGTATCACCTCACCTATTCAAGAAGGTTGCAGTACCTGGAATCTGTGTGGACTGACTCACTCCAGTAACTAAGTCTACAACTTTTCGATCTATCCGTATCCTCTCTCTAGTAACAACTCTTCTCAGCCCTGGATTTAGTCCCATTAGGGCGGAGTTCAGTCGTACATGGATTAGACTTCAACAGAAATACATTTGGAGCCTAATAAATAACGGTTAACTAGGCCTGCACACCATTACAATTCTGACTACTAGACTTCTCTTCAACTATTCTATATTTCATTGCTTCAAGATGTTCTAAATCCAAAATAAGACTATTGGCTTCTAATTTATCAATTGAAATTACCTTGCAGGTAGGTATAATGAATACATTTCCAGTTTTATAATCAGTTATTATCATCATATTGTCATACTCTTCTCCTGTTACGTATCCTATTGGTTTACTGTCTAATGATAAGACAGCTTTGTATAGGTAAGATGACGATGGTATTGTTGCAGCTGTAGTCGTTCTCATAGGAGATTGGGTATCTGGATGTGTGTGTTTTTTCCAGCATTCTAGACAGTAATCACCATCCACTTCGAATACGTCTGCTAGCCTGTACTCACAATGATCACATAATGGTTCATAGGGATCTTGTACGCCTGAAACCGTTTTAATTTGTTGAAGCTTCTGTAGTCGGGCAGTATATTTCAATACCTTTTCTTCTGAAACTGGATGGGATAGCTGTATGCGTAATTCCATTATTTGTCTATCTATGTTCACACATAGTCACCTCTCTTAAATCCAGCCGACAATAATCAAAAGGAAAAAAATTGAGATCTGTCATTTCTCATAGACTTCCTTCTATTAACATATTGAACATATTCATACTAGGCAATATTAGCCTCATATCTTGCTCGGAAATGGTATCAAGCTTCTATGTCCGATTTGGAAGCCAAAAGCTGGGGAGATGCTGTATATATGGTAATAAATGTCCAGGTCGGAAATGCTAAATAATAACCTTTTTGTATAAACCCTACTCACTTGATAGACGGAATAGACAAAATCGTTCTATCATACGTTGGTAAAAATGCTCGAATATCTTCACTACAAATAGCCAATGATCTCAGGGATCTCGGTCATGAATTGACAGATCGAGCGGTGAGACATAGACTTCAGCGGCTTGAAAAGGAAAGAATCATCATTGGTTACTCTGCTTTGCTAAATCCGAGTCTTGTTTCGGATAAGCAAAACCGTATTGTACTTATAAAGTTCAAATATTCCAAAAACCTGCCCTCTTTAATCGATCGACTTAAAGAATACATAAATGAGTCCAGGTTCTGCTTGTTTTCATCCAGACTTAATGGTGATTTTGATTGGATATGTAATTTTGTATTTGATTCTCAAGAACAATATGAGCTAGAGAGCAACAATTTCATCAGCATCTTCTCTGACCTGATAGGTGATTTACGCACCTACGAATCCTGGGCGACAAAGCTAACTCCCTATGCTATATTAGACGAGCAAGATTTAGATCAGCGAAAACGTCGTGTATATGATATCCTGAAGGATGTCAAAAAATATGATGACCTACAAAACAGATTCCAAGCCATACTTGAAAGTCTGGTAAAATACTACAGTGCAAAATTTGCCCGGCTTTGGTTCATAGACAAGGAAAGGAAATGGTTAATATTGAAATTCAGTGCTGGAAAATACAAAAACATTGACGGCGAATTCTCAAGGGTTTCGATAGACTCTCTTAAGATAGGGCATGTATTTAGGTCAGGCAAACCACAGGTTTCAAACGATGTAGTACACGATCCGCGAATAAAGTATCCGGAATGGGCCAAGAAAGAAAATTTAAGGTCCTTCGCGGGCTATCCATTGACCTACAAGAGCATTTTGGTTGGAGTGCTGGCATTATTTAGTGAAAAAAGATTTTCGCCTTCAGACTTTGAAATATTGGAGATCTTCTGTCGACAGTTGTCCAAGGAACTGGCGGGTTTATTTGAAGCACAAGAATTTTTATCCAGAATATGAGATGCAAACGCGAATAATCTCTTTTCTTTATATAGTAAATCTAGCAAGCTACTTTGTTACTTCAATCATCTTTTTCATATCCCTGCCTATGGAAGAAAACATATGACCATAGATTATATGATCCGTACCCATTGCCTTAATTTTCTCAATATCACTTCCGATTTGCTCAATAGTACCTGTCATCGGGTTCTTGTTTGATTGGAGGAAGGAGGAGATTCTCGTATATTTGGATATGAACCAATATAGATACTAATCTTCAAAGGGTCCTTGTCGTGGACTTTAAGGATCCATTATTCAAGAGGTTTGTAATCTAGGTATTAACAACAATTAAAAGCCCGTGTTTTTCAGGACTTGATTTTTCGAGAACCTGAAGAGTTCACTCCTTGTCCAGAAGACTAAAATCTAAGGCTTTAATACCGTTTAGGAAGATAATGGATAATCAAGAAATACGTGCTGCCTTGGATAAATACTGGGAAGCCACCGTGGCTCTTGATTTAGATAGAATACACGACATTTATCATGAGGACGTCATAGTTGAATTTCCACAGTCCGGTGAACGAATCACGGGTAAACACAACATATACGAACTCAGGGCTCATTACCCAGCTAAACTTAGTTTTAAGATTCTGCGGACTCGGGGAGAAGGAAATCTGTGGATTACTGAATTAATTATTATGACCATCTTGATCTCCCGGCCACACTTGCGTAGCTGTTCGAATGCGACATCGACCTGATCCTTGGGAGCGTTCGGCTTGAGGGTGAACCTGATGGCGTGAGAAATCATGTCTGATCACACAAGGTTCTGCTAACAAGATTAGCAGATTTTCATTTTACAATAGTGGGTTTACCCTCTGACTAGAAAGCA
>DATADQ010000023.1:0-6130 GCA_036258455.1 Nitrososphaeraceae archaeon
TCTTCAATGACATTGTCACCAAGCGATTTTATGAAAGTGCGTAAATTAAGCAATAATGTTCTAGCTTGTTCTTCTAAACCTGCCAAGTGACTTTCGAATGAAATATCTGATTTTTCTGAATAAAAACCAAATTTGCTCACAACTCATGAATATTATTTCATACTATTTTAACTATCATGTTGTTAAAAATCAATTTTTTTCTCAAGCGCTGAAAACAGTTGATTAGTTCCAATATTAGACTGCATCAACTTTTTATAAATTTTGAAATGGCCTACTAATAATTACCAAGCTAATAATTGCTAGTGTGCTCCTAGTGGTATAGTTAAATTAATGATTCATCATACTTTTTGCGTTTTTTGCCCGACCTCGGATAACACTTAATTAACACGACCTTTAGAATGTCGTCATAATAAGTGCATTTGTTTTGAATATTACAAGATGTAGATTCTTTGTTCTGTCATTCTATGTTATGTTTCTGATTATAGCCTTACAATTTTCCTCTTTTAATTTTGTCACCGCTCAAATGCCCAACGATTTAGAATATGTATATAATATTGAACAGATGAAGGGGCATCTTGAACAGGCTGTCGCAAACAAAGAAATTGGAAACGATTCGCTAACGCAGGCACATATTCTCCATCCCGTAGTAGAAATATATGATTTTATTGAAGCACCTCTTGTTACTGTCGATAGTAATCTCAATACTTCTCTATTTACTTCATTGAATCTGCTATCGCAAAATGTAGAAAAATTAGACTTGTCCCAATTTAAGAAAGACACAGATAAAGTGAATCAGATGCTAAATAATGCAATTGAACTGATTGTTCCGGAAGATAATAGTACCCTAAAGCTGACAGTAGCCTCCTGGCTACTTGACGTTGCAAATACAGAATATGAGTCCGGTGTAAGGGATGGCAAACTAATCCAAATAGTTGAATACCAGGATGCAACTGGATTCATTTCAAGAGCAGAGTCTTTGGTGAATGACACATTACCCATGCTTGATCAGTCAATGAAAACTTCAGCAGAACACGTCATGAGTTTGTTCTCGCCTCTAAAGATGAAGGTTCAAAATAAAGCCGACATCCAGACATCAATCAGTGAGATAAGGCAAAAAATATCTAATATTACTGGGATTTAGTAACCAAAAGAAGAATCCAGTAATGATGTCATATACATCGTCTACTGTCCATCCGGCAGATAATGATCTGTGAGATTTGTATCATCCTCTCTTTAGTGAACACGGAGTAGATCTCGTTTTACAGGCGCACAATCTTAACTATCAGCGAACATATCCTTTAATTTATAACGGGCAAAATCCTTCGGAACCAATTATCAGTGACAAAAATCAACAAACATACTATGATCCCGAAGGAGAGATCTATCTAACAGTAGGTACTGCAGGTGCTGAATTGCACGAGTTTGAGAAACAACGACCATTTGTTCTTAGACAATTAGCGAACCATGCATTCGTTAGTATTGATATAACTGATAATGGTGAAAAATTAATATCGACATTTTATCAAAATGATTTGGTTAATAAAGATCAGTTTCTCATAATTAAGGATCTTGTGACAGAATAGAGTGTAATGTGATAATTAATTTAATCAAATTTACTTCATCTTTCAAGTGTCAGTAAAGTACTTTTCTACCATCTGCTAAATCCTTTTTTGCAATTTCATCATCGTCCTTATTAGTCAAATCCTCTTCACCCTGTAATTCGGGATTACTGCCCTTGTCGGCCCTCGGTTCTTCTCCTTGTACCCTCTTTAGCAACTTGAATTATATTCTGCAGCACAGAATATTGCATCGTGTATAATATTATGAGAAGAAATGCAAGCGAACCAGCGTTATTGATCAATTATTCTACATCAAAGGCAGTAATTATATAAACATTCTAATTGATTGGGCATTTTGTTAAGATTTTTGTGTCTTTAAACTCCAGTAAAAGACCATCATGGGTGACAAGTTAGATTGGGTTATTAAAATTTGCGATGTCGAACTTGTTGCCGTTGTAAAGAAAAAAAAGTAAATGACATTCATTGTTAGTAAGTTTAGTAACAATAATCTAAAATTTACAACATCTATCAGAATGATTTTTATATCGTTGTTTTGCATGGTAAACCTCTACTTCAATGTAGAGCGCCTGGTGGAGCTGTCCATCTCACCCGATAAATGGCTCCACCGGTGTTTACTATAAAATGACTTATAATCCAATTTCCGTATGCTTAGAGATCATTTAAACTTTATTATGATATTCGCTAATTAGGAATTCTAAATTTCGGACAATCACACTTGTTACATTTCGTAGGGCCATTCTTGGATGACTTTCGAACATGATGAAATCTTTTATGTCCGCATACACACCTATCATTTTGACTCAAGGCTCCTTTGTTGAAGGTTAGGAGTTATTAAAAATTCCGATAGAGTTTTTCTCGTCTTATCTCTCCTTCCCTTGCTAGTGATTTAGGTTTTAAATTGAGATTGATGTTAATGAAATTATGGGTCGAACTGTACCTTCATATCGAATTGCATCAGAATGGAAAAAAAGCAAATGGAAGTCATCTAAACAAGAATTATTTTTATTTTGCTTTATCGAATTTTTAGAATAACTAGCTCACTCTTATAGAAGATTTCATCATCTTCTTTTTATTTACGTCCCAAAGAGACTAATTTACCGCAACTAGTGGCTGATGAGGTTGATTCTTGTTCATCGGATTACACACGCATTAACCACTAGTTGCTAAAATTATTTTTATAATTTGTTGGCCAATCTATGACCAACGTGATACGTTCGCCGCTGGGATTATTTTCGTTCATTATCACCTACGGCTCTAATCCCACCGGTGTACTTTTTACATTCGGAAAATTGAAAAAACTTAACTAGATTAAGGCCGCTTTATTGACTTTAGTTTGGAGCGGTATGTAAAATGATAGGGAACCTTATGGTTCCAATGTCTACTAACAAGAGAATTGTTAGTATTGTAGACGACGAGTTAGATATCACTAACCTCTTTGATGATGCTTTACATAATATTATCCATGATGCCTCTATTATGACTTTTAACGATCCGATTATTGCTCTAGAACATTTTGCTAAAAATAAAGAGATATGCTTTGGTTATTTCTGATATCAAAATGCCCGCCATTGATGGCTTGGAGTTACTAAAAAAGGTAAAAAAACTTAATCCTAAGGTTAGAACCATTCTAAATGACCTTTGAAAAAGGCACTTGTAGTACTTGTGGTAAATATACTGACATAACCGCCAAAGTGTTAAATGAACCGGAGACACTTTATTGTAAGGAATGCCAGGAGAAAGATTTGAAAATAATATTAGAAAATTTTAATCAAATAAAATTTCATTGTATAAAATGTGGTTCTTCCAACGTAACAAAAAAAGATCCTAAGACAGGAGTTAGTTTAACAGATATGCCAAACACCATATACGCTAGCGCCTTTATAACTTGCAAGGATTGCGAACATGGGTTTTTTGTGAATATGGAGGATCAGGGCAAAATAAAGTGATGATCTATTCATTCGACATTCCAAACAGAATATATGATGATTTAGGATTGAGACCAAGTTAGCAAGTCTATTATACTCTTTAGAGTGCGTTAATAATTGCTAAATAACCTAAAATTTTCAAAGTCCTCTGCAATATACGTCCTTCTTGTTTTTACGCCGATCGCCGTTTGTCTGGAATTATTGCATGTTGGATATGTTATTTTATTTGTAGTCGCGGCCATAGCATTGATACCTCTAGCAAAATTAATAGGTGATTCGACAGAACATCTGTCCACTCATTACGGCTCAACTCTTGGGTCTCTTATCAATGTAACTTTTGGTAACGCAGCAGAAATAATAATTGCAGTAGTCGCTATCAATGCAGGATTGATAGAACTTGTAAAAGCCTCAATTACTGGTTCTATTCTAGGAAACATAATGCTTATTTTTGGTTTAAGTATGATTGCAGGTGGACTGCGACATAAAGAGCAATTATTTAATAAAGAGAATGCAGGTTTACAGTCCTCTTTGATTTTCTTAGCCCTTATAGGTTTAGCAATTCCTACAATTATGTCAAATACTATGCTCGAAGGAACAGATATTGAAAGTCAATCAAAAATACAAATACTAAGTGACTATGTAGCAATCTTGTTACTCTTCGTATATGTTGTAGGCATTATCTTTACATTTTTTACACACAAACATCTCTTTGTTTCACCTCACAGTAACGCTATTGAGGAATCGATCGAACAGGATCATATTCATTGGAGCAAAAAGAGATCATTTCTTATGTTGGCAGTAAGTATGGTTGGGGTTATAGTAGTAAGTGAGATTCTGGTAGGATCCGTCGAGGAAACAAGCAAGGTGTTTGGTTTTGGCGAAATGTTTGTAGGAGCCATTATTGTTGGAATTGTCGGTAACGCTGCAGAGCATAGCAGTGCGATAATGCTTGCACGAAAAGGGAAAATGGATCTATCCATAGGAATAGCAGCAGGTTCTGGAACTCAGATTGCGTTGTTCGTAGTTCCTATTCTCGTGTTAGTGGGGATTGTTCTAGGTCAACCATTTACCTTAGAATTTACATTGTACGAGTTAGCCACTCTATTTCTTGCTGCAATTATAATGAATCTAATAGCATTTGACGGAAAAAGTAATTGGTTTGAAGGGATAATGTTGACTTCGGTGTATGTAATAATTGCAATTGGATTTTTCTTCATAGGCTAATGCATTATAATGAAAGTTTACAATTTGATCTTATCCTTTTCATGCTAAAATTTATTTTCATGAATTGTCTTATAACGCAAGAGTAAATGATAATATTCTTTGCCAGTCCAATAGGGTTAGGACATGCTACGAGAGATATCGCCATATGCGAAGAATTAAACTCCTTGATGAAAGAAAAGATCTTGATTATTACTGGTCGTCCAGCGTATGACATTTTTTCCAACAAGGGATATACCGTTGAAGATGTGTATAGGCCTGAAAAATTTGATATTGATAATTTAATGCAGTTACGCTCACCTTTGAGGTGGCTTTTTAGATATTTCATGTATTATAGAAAATCCAAGTTAATTGCGACTGGCGTTGTGGACAAAAATAAAGAGAGTCTAATTGTCAGCGATGAGGATTTTGCATCAATTGCCGTAGGAGAAAAAAAGAATCGTAAACGAGTACTAATTACTGATTTACTAGAAACTCGTTTTGTTAAGGGAATGTTCTCAAGCATTGAATCTATAATGAACAGATCCATGCGAAATATGTTAAAAAAGTGTGATCGTGTTCTAATTCCTGATAATGGCGAGAACGTAGGTAATATCTCTTATGTAGGACCAGTTGTAAGAAATGTAAGTACAACGAATAGGACCTTGTTACGTAAAAAATTAGGTATTAAAAAGAGAACAATATTGGTTAGTATCGGTGGAACTAGCGCTGGACAATACTTAATTGAAAAATCGTTAAGTGCATACAAGAATCTAAATAGAAAAGTGGATCTAGATTTATTAGTTGCTGTAGGACCTTCATTATCTGAATTTAAAAATAATTGTACCAATTATAGAAATATTGGATTCGTAGATAATTTGCACGAATATGTGTATGCATCAGATCTTGTTGTATCTTTGGCTGGAAGATCGACTATAGATGAGTCGCTTGTTTACGGAACGCCAGGTATTTTTATTCCTATCAAGGACCATTTTGAACAAGAACAAAACGCAAAGAAATTGGGTTACACATATGAAGATATATCAAGATTGCAAACTTTAATAGAAGAAAAAATGGAATTGGGTAGAACTAATAGGATGGGTGTGAACAATGGGGCGAAGACTGCTGCCAAAATTATTATGGAGATGTTATAATAATAAAGAACAATATTGGTGGCCTATCTCAAATATATTTTTGGAAGCTTATACTCGGACCTTCGTAATTTTATTATGTGAGGCCTTCGGAGGGATTTGAACCCTCCTCGAGCGGTTTCTTCCAACTAAGATTCAATTCTGTTGTCCACAGCCGCCTATACTGACCAGGCTATACTACGAAGGCCGATCAACATTGGTTTGTTATGTTTACAGTATATAATTGTTAGATAAATGATTTTTATACTGTAATGATATCTTTTCGAACAACCTG